>JAKEFK010000137.1 GCA_022616075.1 bacterium | reverse complement strand
TCTGTGCAATGGTTATCGATGTAAAAATCGGGTAGCCAGTAATGATAGAGGGCCAGAAGTGACCTCATCTCCGGAGCATCCGCTTTTATGTAGTCACGATTCAGATCCAGATTCTGAGCGGTGGTGCGCCATCCTTGCTCCATAGGTCCGATCTGGTTCGGCCGGTTGTGCTGATCTCTCCGTTCATGACCATCCACGTTAAAAACCGGAACCAGAACAATCACAAGATGCTTCAGCAGATGCTCCAATTCTTTTGTGATCAGAATTTCACGGAGAAGAAGCATCCATGCATCCTTTCCTTCCATTTCGCCGCCATGAATGGCATTCTGGATCATCACGACTGCTTTGTTCCTTCTGCGCGCTTCCCGCGGCGTTTGGATCTTTCCGAGTACAACACATTTCATGTCCCGTCCTTGTGGGGTCTTCCCGAACGTGGATACTTTTGCAAATCGTGAAGTCGCTGCAAGGCGCTCAATAAATTCCATGCTTTCCTGATAAGTCGGTGTCGCTAAGCCATCTGATTTTTCAAAGTGTGTTATCCAGTCCATAAGGTTTGACAGTATAGCATCAGCGACTGAAGCCAGATATTAACCGCCAAAGCGCCAAGAACGCCAAGGAAAAATCTCCTTTTCCATCTTGGCGCCTTGGCGTCTTGGCGGTTATCTTGATTACCACTTGGTATAATCAGCAAACAATGGCAATAGGTGCGGGAACACGCCTTGGACCGTATGAGATAGTATCTCCGCTCGGCGCGGGTGGCATGGGCGAAGTTTATCGCGCGAAAGACACCAGATTAGGCAGGGATGTTGCCATCAAGATTTTGCCGGCTCATTTCTCGCAAGATGCCGACCGACTTCGCCGTTTTGAACAGGAAGCGCGGGCCGCAGGAATGCTGAGCCATCCGAATATTCTGGACATCCACGATGTTGGCAGCTATGAAGGCGTGCCGTATGTTGTTTCAGAATTGCTGGAGGGGGAAACGCTCCGGCTCAGGCTGCACGCAGGGTTGATTCCTTACAGGAAGAGCATCGACTATGCGCTGCAGATGGCGCGTGGTCTTGCAGAAGCGCACGATAAAGGAATTGTTCACCGGGATTTGAAGCCGGAAAACATCTTCATTACGAAGGATGGCCGCGTAAAGATTTTGGATTTTGGGCTCGCAAAGCTCCTTCCCACTCAAGAGGCTCAACCAGGCCAGAGCAACCTGTCCACAAAAGCAGGAACGGATGTGGGTGTTGTCTTGGGAACCGTAGGGTACATGTCACCCGAACAAGTTCGCGGAGCACCGATAGACCATCGCTCTGACATTTTCACGTTTGGTGCAATCCTCTACGAAATGCTTTCAGGCCGGGGGGCATTTCGCGGAGATTCTGCTGTCGAAACCATGAATGCAATTTTGAAACAAGACCCCCAGGACGATACGTCTTCCGGAAATACAACACCACCGGCAGTCGAACGCATTGTGAAACATTGTCTGGAAAAAAATCGGGAGGAAAGATTTCAGTCAGCCTCCGATCTCGCATTTGCGCTGGAAACAGTTTCGAGTTTTTCAACAACCACTGTTCCCGCCGGCTTGCCGGTCCCTTCCAGAAAATCACGCACTCTCATTCTGACATTACTGGCGCTTCCGCTCGTGTTACTCGGTTTATGGGGAGCGAATTTTATTTCAAAACCAGAAGCGCCGGCAACACCTTCGTTCAAGCGGTTGGCGTTCCGAAGAGGAGAAGTGTTCAACGCCTATTTTGCGCCGGATGGTCAAACGATACTTTATGGCGCGGCCTGGGAAGGAAAAGCATCGGAGATATATCAAACCCGCACAGACAGTGTGGATTCGCGATCGCTGGAAGTAAAAGACGCCGATGTGCTTTCGATTTCACAATCCGGCGAGATGCTGATTCTATTGAGACGCCGTTTCAGCTTGGGTTACATGTCTGAGGGTACTTTGGCGCGAATGCCGCTGACAGGTGGCGCGCCACGGGAAATTTTGGAGAATGTGTCGGACGCGGACTGGCATCCGAAAACGAATGAAATCGCGGCAGTTACGCACCACAGAAAAATCGAATATCCGATCGGGAAACTGCTGTATGAAACAACCGGGTGGATCAGCCGGGTCCGGATTTCTCCGAATGGCGATCGATTCGCTTTCACGCATCACGCGCGGCGCGGAGATAATGCAGGTTATGTTTCGGTTTGCGATTCTTTGGGCAAAATTACAAAGCTCACAGATGAGATGACCGGCATCAATGGATTGTCCTGGTCACCCGATGGGAAGGAAATCTGGTTTTCAGCTCAGGGAGACACAAAGCGCTATCAGCTCTATGCGGTCAATCTAAAAGGGAAAGTGCACCAAATAACATCATTCCCGGGACATGTTTATTTGTACGACATTTCGAACAAAGGAGATGTTTTATTGAGTTTGTTCGATCCCAGACGAGGGCTTGCGGCGTACACCGAGGGAGCGTTGCACGAAATCGACTTATCCTGGTTCGAATGGACTTTTGCAGCGGATTTGTCGAATGATGGAAAACAGGTTTTGATCACCGAACAAGGAGAAGGAGCAGGTGAGAATTATTCTATTTATTTGCGGAACATCGATGGCTCTCCGGCCGTAAGGCTCGGTTCCGGTTGGGGCATTTCATTTTCACCGGATGGGAAACATGTGCTGGCTTCGAATTTTGAGAGCACAAAACTATTCGTTGTCCCGACCGGCCCTGGGAAGATCAATGAATTGCCAAAACATGCGGAATTATACGACTGGGCCTCTTTTTCCAACTCCAACGATGAGATTATTTTTGCAGGCCGAAGAAGCAAAAGCGATGCCGGTTTATATTTTCTGAAAATTTCTGATGGCACGGTCCGGAAAATAGCGGATGAGGAAACGGTTTTTCCATTTGTGGTGTCGCCCGATGGTATGTTAGTCGCTGCCACCACAACTGTCGCATCGCTTCGGATTTATTCAATCAGTGGTGGCCCCCCTAAAATTTTGAATGCATCAGGTTATATTCCTGTTCAATGGTCTCAAGATGGATCCTTTTTGTATATTGTCCGTCTTGTTGAAATTCCTGCCCGCATCCTGAAGTATGATCTGGCAACTGGCGAAACCAGTTTATGGAAAGAGTTGAGCCCTGCAGATCCTGCCGGTATTGCTGGAATTGGACCGATTTACATGACTCCCGACGGCAAGACTTACTGCTACAGCTATCGCCGCCAGCTCACTGATTTGTATTTGGCTTCGAATCTGAAGTAATCAAAGTAGCGCGGGCGTCCCGCCGGCGCAGGCCAGAGGCCCGTGCTACTGGATTCTGAAGCGGTAATCCCAGCCGTAGCCGTTTGCGCCGTGCGTCATCAACATTCCGATTCGTCTGCCATCCTTGCGTGCGTAGATCTGGAGCAAGTAGTACTCCTTGGAATTGCTGGCCGGCAGGTTCAATGCGATGCTGGTTTCTTGGGTTGTTCCGCTTGCCACAGAATCGAGAGTCTGGTAAGGGCAACCAAGGCGTGAAATCGTGTAATCGTAAAACACATTTTCACCCATTGAAGTCCATTGTAATTTTAGTTTTTCGGGATGCGCCGGCTTTCCTTCTTCGCAGCATCGATTCCAATCCTGCAGAACTCTGCCGTTATCTTCCGGTTTTATCAGATGAATAATCTGCAGAGGCTCCACCTGGATGACCGAATTCGAATTCTCTGAAACCGTGAATCGTTCCCATGCGCGCAAGTCTCCCGGATAGCTAATTGGATTGGATTGATTTGTGTCAAATTGAAGGCCGATCCCGTATTGCCCGGGAGCGAGACCTCGAATTTCAAATTCGCCGTTCGAATAAATCGTTTCGGCAGAAGCTTCAGTGCCTTTTGTTTCGTCTCTGAACCAGAATTTCGGTTGCAGGTTCGTTGTTTCTGTGATGGGCTTCCCATCAAAAAGCACTTTCCCGCGAACTGTGATCCCGGCGTATGGAGGAAATTGAACTGGTTTTTCTTTCTGCACTATTGGCGTGGTTCTTTGCGCAGGGCCAGGCTGGCGTGTCTCTTTTACAAAAGCAAACATTGCTACGAAAAACACGAGCAAAAGAGCGACAAGCGTACCACTCGAAATTTTTTTGGCGCGCGATTCGATAACTTGGGGTTGCTTACCTGCCAGCAGCGCTTCGAGATCCTGACGCAATGCTTTCGCTGAAACGTACCGGTCCTCCAGCCGGTGCGCGATCATCTTTTTGAGCACCGATTTGAAAGCTTCGGAAACGTTTACATAGGGCGCAAAGTCAAGGTCCGATCCGGTGAGCTCCATTTCAGCAGGTTCTTTGTGAGACAACAGCGTGATGAGAGTCATTCCAAGGGAGAAAATATCCGATGCGGGCACAGCCTGTCCCTGGAATTGTTCAAACGGCATGTATCCATACGTTCCAACAACGGTAAAGCCGCCCGCTTCTGTCTTCTGATAATGCAGGACTTTATCCCGCACCGCGCCGAAATCGACCAGATGAAGCTCGCCATCTTCGGATGCCAGAAGATTGCTCGGTTTTATGTCGCGGTGAATGATCGCAGGCGAGAAGTCGTGTAAATATTCTAATATTTTAGTTACAACGAGTCCGATACTGAGAACTTCTTTTTCCGTAAAATGCTTTCCCTCGCGTATGAATTCAGCAAGATTTTTTCCGGAAATGTATTCCTGCACCAGAACTATTTTTTTCTCGGAGTCGATTTCTTCGGTAAAAAACTCGATAAATCTGGGGATTTGCGGATGATCCATTTGAGACAACACGCGGGCTTCCCGCTCAAATAATTCGATCACTTTCCAGTCGGGAACATCTTTCCAGGAAAGAATTTTCAAAACGCAGTGAGCGGAACGGTCCCGATCATAAGCGAGGAAGGTTTCGGCAAATCCTCCTTCGCCCAGCTTTTTCTTGACTTCGTATCGCTGTTTTAGGACAGGCTGATACTCCCCAGACCAGAATGGATTTTGTTGTGAATTTTCCATGGTCGCTTAAGCAACCTTTGGCGAGGCTTGCCGCAATGTGCGCCGTGCCTCCTGGTCCGCTGCAATTGCCATTAGAAAGTAGCTGATGAAGTAGTAGATATCCACTGACATATAAACGAACGAATTAAAATCCTTTACCACGCTCAAAATCCCATCACCGACTAAGGTGACCGAAAAAGCAATCGCGGAAAGAATGGAAAACCAGAAAAACTCAGAATGTGGTGAGGAGATTTTCCACAGAAGCAGGCAGTGTAGAATCAGGATGAAATCGAGCGTTGGGTAGAGAAAGTCTAATAGAGTTTGTGCAATCGGCTGATTCTCTTCTCTGAGCTGAGGCAGGATCAACAGAGCAAAAAGCGCTGAATAAATCAAAGCGGAGCAGATGAGGACGATATGGAAATTTTTCCAGCCATAACTCTTTTCCTGACTCATCCGGTGACGCAGGAGTTTTTGCAGTCCCATAATCAACGGAAAATATCCGACAACCCACAGGCCATCCGAAACGGTGCCATAGGCAATCATGTTCAGAATCAGCTCGCAGTAGATTTCCAGACATTGCGCCATCAGCCAGATGAAAACTCCCAGGGCCAAATGCGCCCAGCCTGATTTTACCGGATGATTCTTATCGTAATGCGCAACGAGATGGAGATAGCTGAAAAATGCGAATACGAGTCCGGCAATCTGCGCAAAGTTTCCAACAAGGAGTGGACGCGTCGAATAGCTCCATAAAAAATAAGAGGGGATTGAACAGAGCAATACCACTGCGAAGCAAGGAATGGTCCACTTCATTAGATCTGGCCTGTCTTCTTGATTCTATCATGTCCAAAAGTTGAGCCGATTTCTCCCTTTTATAAAGGGGAGATGAAGAGGGGTTGTCCTCTTGGAAATCCGAGCAACGCGCAGTAGTACACTCTTACCGTTTCTGAAAATATCGAATCAGGGCCAGGGAGCTGATCAACGCCCAACTACCCTCGACCAGTATCAATCCTGTTTGCCATATCCTGAAGGCGACTGCGGCGAGAATGAGCGATCCAATCAGGTTCAGAACAATGTACAGGAGACTGTTAGGATTCAGCTTTTGAAACTGCTGCGCGCCATAGGCTACTAAGATCATGAAGGCTCCAACCAGTGAGATTACTTGTTCTACCATAAGCGGTATTGTACGCTGAAGCTTGGTAATGAAAGCCGGATCTCTCTTTTTACTCCTGTTTTTGGCGACACTGGTTTCGGCGCAGGTTCCTTCTCGCGGAATCAAAATCGGCGATGGCTATGCCGATTTCCCCACTGACAAACTCGAAGAGATCGCGAACATCTACTTCTCCGGCGATTGGATGAAACTTCAGCAGAACACAATAGACCTTTTAGAGACGCTTCAATTTCAAGCATCGAACGATTCCTATTCAAAGGACGTGGCGCTTGATTTTAAGCGGCATTATTACAGCATCGCATTTGTATACACTGCTCCTGACAAATCAGAAGATGTGCTCCGCTTTCTTGTGCATATTCCCGCGGTAGAACCTTACGTTTCGCGCATCCCGGGAATCAACGCAGGAGACAGTAGGGAGTTCTATGAAGTCTTTTTAACGTTGAATCCGAAAGAGGTGCTGATCAGCACCTACCTTTCGACAAGAGAAAAAAGTCAACTGGAAAGTCAGATTCCAAAGTTCCTGAAACAGTTTGATCCGAAAGTGCTGGAGAATCTTACGGCCGCAGTGGCCCCATCGAAACGGATCTATGCGACGCTGAGCCGGATTGATCTTCCTTTTTCTCGCGCCAATATTGAAGTGGAAGATGTGGTGCAGCGATCGAAGAATGTGGTTACGAAATCAAAACTATTCAACCGCCCGTTGACCCGTTTCAGTTTTGGGGTGGTGAGTTCACTGATCCTTTCCAGTTCGGAGAGTGCTCCGCGTGCCACGATTCAGAGCGGAGATTTAACAGAGGATCCGCTGCGCGGTCCTATGCCGATGGGCGTGCTGAACATCCATCCCTGGACTTACGACGCGGAATCGGAAGATGTAACCTGGAAAGAACGGTTTCGCGTATTCGCGGGTGGAATTCTTGCTCCGGAGTTTGGATTTTCCGCGGGCGCAGGAGTACAGGTCGTTCGCGGATTTTCGCTGAACGCGGGAATCGGCCTTTTGTTCATTGACACATTAAAAGACGGGGAGCAGTTGGGAGAAGAACCGGTAGATCAGGAAGATCCATTCCAATATGGAACCGCAACGGTATTCTTTTTTGGTGTCGGGTACAACTTTTAGGAGTGCTCAGCACTCAGGAATCAGCACTCTGGCACTTCTATCCTTTGTTCTACTACTTTTACATCCCTGCGATGCACTCGATCCCTCTCGTTCCTTGAAACAATATTTGCTGGATTCCTGGCAGATTCGGGAAGGTTTACCTCAGAATACCGTGCAAGCGATCGTTCAAACGCGAGATGGCTATTTATGGATTGGAACCCAGGAGGGTCTGGCGCGTTTTGACGGCGTTCAATTTACTACTTTTGACAGGCGCAATACCCCTGCATTTCAGAGTCATTACATATTGAGTCTTCTGGAAGACAGCGCGGGCAGATTGTGGATTGGGACCAACAGCGGTTTACTCCTTTATCAAGATGGAAAATTTTCCCGGTTCACTGGAACAAACGCGCCTTCCGATCAATACATTCGCAGTCTTTACCTGGATTCCAGGAATCGTCTCTGGATCGGAACCGATCTGGGCGGGTTAAATCTGTATCAGGGAGGAAGATTTTCAGCGTACACAACGAAAAACGGATTGTCTCATAACTTCATTCGCGCAACCTGTCTGGATCGTTCCGGAAATCTATGGGTGGGAACGGACGGTGGCGGTTTAAATCGTATGCGCGATGACAAGTGGGAAGTCGAGAAAGCGATCACGCATTCCTTTATCGGAGCAATTCTGGAAGATCATAACGGAGCGCTCTGGGTGGGAACGCTCGGTGGTGGATTGTTCGTTCTACAAAACGGGAAATGGAGTTCTTTCACAACCAGAGATGGTTTGCCAAACAATTTCATTCGATACCTATACGAAGATGAGCGTGGCGCTTTGTGGGTTGCAACAGAAGGAGGTTTGGTGCGCCGCAATCATGCGGTGTGGGAAGTTCTGACAAGTTCACACGGACTCGCAAGCCCCTTTATCTGGACACTCACTCAGGATCACGAAGGAAGTTTGTGGATCGGAACCTTTGGCGGCGGCCTCAGCCGTTTGAAGGATCCCAAATTCCTTACGCTGACTTCTCAGCAAGGTCTCTCGAATGATGATATCTGGAGCATTTATGGAGACAAGGACGGTGTGATGTGGATCGGTACGGTGAACGGAGGTGTGACTCGCTGGAACAACGGGCAGGTGAACACGATTTCTACAGCGAACGGATTGCCGAATGATAATGTGCGATCCATCTGGGTGGATCGTGATGGCACGGTCTGGATTGGAACAAGCGGCGGAGGCGTGTGCGCGTGGCGTGATGGCAGATGCACGGTTTATAACAGCAGTAACGGACTTTCCAACGATTTTGTCCGGTCGATTTATCAGGATCAGGAAGGAAATCTGTGGATTGGAACGAATGGAGGAGGTCTAAATCTGTTTCGTGACGGCAAGTTCATGCACTTTGACACTCGGAATGGATTGTCCGGAGATTTTATTCGCGCTTTGCTTCAAGACCCGAATGGAAATTTGTGGATCGCGGTGGATGGTGGAGGTGTGGATCGGTATAGCCAGGGTAAGTTCAGACACTTCGGCCCGGCGCAGGGACTTTCCAGTGATAAGGTTTTGAGTCTTTATCTGGATCAAGAAGGCACTTTGTGGATTGGAACACTCGATGGAGGATTGAACAGGTTGAAGGATGAGAAGATCACGAGTTTTAGAATCGATAATGGCCTTGCTGATGATGCCGTATTTCAAATTATGGAGGATGCGACCGGGAATCTCTGGATGGGCAGCAACAAGGGGATTTTCCGCGCGCAAAAGAAACAACTGAACGACTATGCTGCGGGAAGAATTAAGAAAATTTCTTCGGACATGTTCGGCATAGCTGATGGTATGGAGTCTAATGAGTGCAACGGAGGCTCCTTTCCTTCCGGTTGGAAAGATTCGTCTGGAAGACTCTGGTTTCCAACGGATCACGGGGTTGTGGTTTTTCATCCGGATCACTTGCCGGTAAACCGGATGGTTCCGCGGGTCCACATAGAATCGATCGTCGCAGACGAGCCCGGAAATGCGAAGTTGGCTCCTTTCGAAAAGCAAATGTCATTTGAGCCGGGCACGACCAAGCTCGAATTTCATTACACAGCTTTGAGTTTTCTGTTTCCTCAAAAAATGAAATTTCAATACCGGTTGGAAGGATTCGATGATGATTGGATCCAGGCAGAATCCAGGCGCGCTGCGTATTACACGAATCTGCCTCCAGGCCGGTACACGTTTCGCGTGATTGCTTCGAATAATGACGGTGTCTGGAATCGTGAAGGTGCCGCAGTCCTAATTCGTTTGAATCCGCATTTTTACCAGACCTTCTGGTTTTACGCGCTCTGTGTGTTGATTCTGCTTCTCATGATTATGGCGTCGTACCGGTTTCGCATTCGGCGGATGAGATTGCAGTTCGCTGCAGTGTTGGAAGAAAGGAACCGCATTTCACGCGAGATTCACGACACACTCACGCAGGATTTCACTGCGATTGTGCTTCAATTGGAAGCCGCCGAAATGCTATTGGAAAACACATCAGAAGAAGCACACTCTTTTGTGGAGCGAGCGCGGGAGCTTGCGCGAAATGGTTTGACCGAATCCCGCCGCTTTGTGCAGGCATTGCGTCCTTCGCCGCTAGAAGGGAAAAGCTTGTCGCTCGCTTTCAAGCAAATTGCGGAGAAAACTTTTTCCGGGTCTGATATAAAGTTTTTCATAGAAGTCGCCGGAAAAGAAAAACAACTGCAACCGGGCGTGGAAGACAATCTTTTGCGAATCGCACAGGAGGCGTTTACAAACATTCGGAAGCATGCTCAGGCGCGGAACGTGAAGGTGCATTTGCATTACAAACGGTTGCTCACGGAAGTGCGGATTGAGGATGATGGTCGCGGTTTTGATCCGGAAAATCCTTCTTCAGGAGAGGGTGGATTCGGGCTGACCAGCATGCGGGAAAGAGCCGCTCAGGCAAAGGGACGGATGGAGATTTACAGCTTTCCGGGCAAAGGCACTACAATCGTTGTGAGTGTGTCCCGTTTGTAGTAGCGCGGGCGTCCCGCCTGCGGAACTGCGCAGACGAGGACGTCCGCGCTACTTAAGGTACTTTGGCCGAAGGAGCCACACATGCAACAGCACGCCAAGCACTGCTCCCGGAAGCAGGATTAAAAAGGCCGACCACATCATCGAAGGATAGGGCGCAGGCAGAATTGTGGGTGACGATAAGGACCAGGCATGCAGCGGTTTTGCAATCACAAGCAGAGTCAGGAACGTAACATGAATGCTATTGGCGCAAACATGAAGGAAGTACTCAAAAGACGATAAACCTCCCAGCTCCTTTCGCGAATCCTTCTCCGCGAAAACGTCTTTGGCGCCGATGATCAAATCCGTAACTCCGAATAAAATCCCTATCCATAGAAAAATTCCTCCAAAGTTTTTCGCGAAAAGCAGATACAGGACGATAGGAAAGAGAATCGCGCGAAGAGTGTGCAGCTTGTGTTCGTAGAGGGAGTCCTTCCGCGTATGCAGCCGGTATTTCCAGAGATGTAGATAGAGGCCATCGATGATGGCCATGATCATGTAGGCAATGATCAAAGCGCAAGCAATGATCAGCGGTCGTTCACTCACTTTCCTTTTTGGGAAGCTTACAGCAAATTTCTGAAAAAATCGTTTCCTTTGTTATCAATCAGAATGAAAGCCGGAAAATCCAATACATCGATTCTCCAGATTGCTTCCATTCCCAGTTCTGCAAAGTCGAGCACCTCCACTTTGCGAATATTTTCCTTAGCAAGAAGCGCTGCCGGACCGCCGATCGATCCAAGATAAAAACCTCCGTGCTTCTTGCATGCTTCGGCAACTTGTGGACTGCGGTTTCCTTTTGCGAGCATGATCATCGAGCCGCCGTGCGATTGAAATAGATCCACATACGAGTCCATGCGTCCGGCTGTTGTGGGGCCAAAGGAACCGGAAGGCATTCCGGCGGGGGTCTTCGCGGGCCCGGCATAATAAATCGGATGATCTTTGAAATATTTCGGCAAACCTTCACCGCTGTCCAACTTTTCTTTTAACTTCGCATGAGCGATATCGCGCGCCACGATCATGGTCCCGGTGAGTGAGAGCCGCGTAGTTACCGGATATTTGCTCAACTCTGCCAGGACCTCTTGCATCGGACGATTCAAATCAATTTTTACGACATCATCATCCTGTTTGATGCGCTGATCTTCCGGAATGAATCTTCCGGGATCTCTTTCCAGTTCTTCCAGCCAGATTCCATCACGGTTAATTTTCGCTTTGATGTTCCGGTCTGCTGAACAGGATACGCCCACACCAACCGGACAGGACGCTCCATGACGAGGCAAACGAATCACTCGCACATCCAGCGCGAAGTATTTGCCGCCAAACTGCGCGCCGATTCCGGTCTTGTATGCGTTTTGCAAAAGTGTTTCTTCCATCTCCAGATCGCGAAATGCCTGTCCGTAGTGATTCCCCTCAGTGGGCAGATGGTCCAGATAGCCGGCTGTCGCAAGCTTTACGGTTTTCAAACACGCTTCCGCAGAAGTTCCGCCTACAACAAAAGCAAGATGATAAGGAGGGCAGGCGGCGGTTCCCAGCGTTTTCATTTTCTCCGATAAAAAGGATTCCAGACTCGTTGGATTCAGCAGTGCTTTGCTTTGCTGATAAAGGAACGTCTTGTTTGCGGAGCCTCCTCCTTTTGCGACAAACAGAAACTGGTAGTCCATTCCATCGGTGGCATAAATGTCGATTTGTGCGGGCAAATTGGATCCACTGTTTACTTCTTGATACATCGTGAGCGGGACGGTGTGGGAGTAGCGCAAATTTTCTTCTGTGTACGTTTTATAAACTCCGCGCGCAAGGTATTCTTCATCCTTCACGCCGGTCCAAATGCGCTGACCTTTTTTCGCAATGATTGTTGCAGTGCCTGTGTCCTGACAGAAAGGCAAAATTCCGTTGGCTGCAACCTCCGCATTCCGCAGCATTGCCAGAGCAACACCGCGATCATTGGGTGAAGCCTCCGGATCTTTCAGGATGGCAGCCACTTTCTCAAGATGAGCTGTTCTCAACAAGAAGGAAACGTCCCGGAAAGCTTCATTTGCCACCAGAACAAGTGATTCCGGATGCACTTTCAAAATCTCCTGTCCGTCAAAAGTCGCAACTGAGACATGATCCTTCGTCAATAAACGATATCGCGTATCCTCCCTGGTGATGGGAAATGGATCTTGATACTTGAATTCCGGTGCCGCCATAACTTCTCCTTATTCCGCAATCTAATTATAAATGGCTTCGCGAATCCGCACATCTGCATTCAAGCTCGGCCTTTGAAAGTCTTACGATTGATCGCAATACAGATAGCCGTATAAAGGCGGTCTGAAGGCGACCATTCGTGAATGTTTCGGAGTCGCTTTCGTGCAAACGTTCGGCCTGCATCGATGACGTTTGCTTTCGGGCGTTCGGATTCCACAGGAATATCAGGAAACCCCGATGCGTCCATTCGTTCTCTTGCAGCCTGTAGCAGCCACTTCTTGTCGAAGGAGCCGCTCTTTGTGAACTGCATGCGTTCAAAAATCAAACGATCCACTCGGGTTGCGACTCCGCCTTCAAACTCCACGAGGTAACGAACCGTACGGACTTTTATGCCTGCAAACTGCGGAAGTCTTTCTTTCCCGGTGAATAGCCGATCACAAGAAGCACTTGTAAGGAAGTGGAAGTTGTCCTGATCATCAATCAGCAAATAACGTTCACGAAACGACATACGGGAATTATCCCTTGGCGGGGGCGCTCCTGCAATGAGTCCTGTCGGTTACAGACGATCATGTGTTGCAGTGATCCAACGTCTCTCTGCTATTATATGGGCATTGCGTCTTCTTTGGCCTTCGAAGCGATGTCGTTATTCTTTTTTGCCGCTTTGGAATTGTTGCTTGCCTTTTTGCTCAAAAGAGATAGTGTACGGTTTTACAATGCGTGAAAACTTGAAAACGGATCAAACAGCACCCAGCAATATTGATGAATACATCGCGGGTTTCCCGCATGATGTGCAAGAGATTCTTGAAAAGGTGAGGTTGACGATTCGAAAAGCGGCGCCGGATGCGGAAGAAGCAATTAAATATGGTATTCCCACTCTTACATTGAAAGGTAACTTACTTAGTTTTGCTGCATACAAAAGGCATATCGGAGTTTATCCTGCTCCGTCAGGAGATGCGAAGTTCAGAAAGGAGCTATCTGTTTACAGAGCCGCAAAGAGTACGGTGAGATTTCCGTTAGATAAACCAATTCCTTTCGGTCTGCTAACGAAGCTTGTGAAGTTCAGAGTAAAGGAACATTTGGCGAGAGTTAAAGCCAAAGCGAAGAAGTGATAGAAAAATGAGTCAGGCACTGAAGGGCAAAGTGGCGTTGGTTGCGGGGGCATCGCGCGGCGCGGGACGAGGCATCGCTCTCGAACTCGGCGCTGCTGGTGCAACGGTGTATGTTACTGGTCGGACCACGCGCACGCAACGTTCCGAGTATAACCGTCCCGAGACAATTGAAGAGACGGCCGAGCTGGTGCAGCAAGCCGGCGGCCGGGGAATAGCAATGCAAGTCGATCATTTAGAACCGGCTCAAGTGCAAGCGCTGCTAACGAGCATCGAGCGAGAACAAGGCCGTCTGGATATCCTGGTAAACGATGTGTGGGGAGGAGAGTTAATAGCTGAGTGGAATGTGCCAGTGTGGGAGCATTCACTTGCGGGTGGGCTGCACATGTTGCGGCTCGCAATCGATACGCACATCATCACGAGCCACTTCGCGCTAG
>JAKEFK010000136.1 GCA_022616075.1 bacterium | reverse complement strand
CGCCTGCGTGAGCAAAGTAGCGCGGGCGTCCCGCCTGCGTGAGCAAAGTAGCGCGGGAGCACCGCCTGCGTGAGCAAAGTAGCGTGGGAGCACCGCCTGCGATCAATTCTCCAAAAGTTCCTTAATTCTTTGACTGCATCCAGTCCCTGGCCATCCATACCAATACTTGCACAGCCCCGCTTTCACAGGGTTTTCAAGAGTGTAATCGATACAGTGCCAGAAATCCTCATCGCCCCGGATCAGATGATCATAAGACTCACCTTGCCAAAATTGCCCTGACCTGCCCAGGATTCTGTTCGCGCCATGGGAGGTGAAAGACTTCCAGGAATGCAGAATCTTAGATAGATCCGACACGAGCTCGTTGCCTGTAGAAACCGCCGTGAATACAACGTGAACATGGTTTGGCATAACACACCATGCGTGCAAATTGTAACGCTCGCCATCGAAATATCTCAAGGCATCGATAACAAGCTGTGTTATTTGGGGATTCCTTAACCAACAATCTCCATAGCCTTGATCCATATACCTCTCGATTTTTTCCGAATACAAATACTTAAGCCTTTTATTTTCGTGATCGGAAAGCGGACGCTTGTTGCAAATAGCATTTCGTTGAACATCTTCTCTCTCAAATCTCCAGCTTTCAATTACATTTCGAGGGACGGATCCAGCTATACGAAAGGTAACAAAATATGTACCTGATTGAATCTCCAGATGTGGAAGGTTACGGTATCGAAATAACATGGACATAGACTCCTTTGTGAAATCTACATCCAACCCCCCACTAAAACCTTCGCCGGCGGGACGCCCGCGCTACTCTGACGCCGGCGGGACGCCCGCGCTACTCTGACGCCGGCGGGACGCCCGCGCTACTCTGACGCCGGCGGGACGCCCGCGCTACTCTGACGCCGGCGGGACGCCTGCGCTACTCTTCGCCGGCGGGACGCCCGCGCTACTCTTCGCCGGCGGGACGCCTGCGCTACACTCCGCAGGCGGGACGCCTACGCTACTTCGATTATATGCTATGTTGGAGCCATGTGTGGGATTTGCGGGCGCATCAATCGCGAAAACGGGGACCAGAATACACTCCGCAATTCCGTAGAGCAGATGATGCGTCTGATCGAGCATCGAGGACCGGATCATGGCGGTATGTGGAATGATTCGAGCGCTGCGCTCGGTTACCGCAGGCTGAGCATCATCGATCTTTCCCCTTCCGGAAATCAACCGGTATTGAGCGAAGATGGGCGGAAGATCCTGGTTTTCAACGGTGAAATCTACAATTTTCTGGAAATCAAGAAACGGTTCGCATCCGAAATCCGTTTTACAAGCAACAGCGATACCGAAGTTGTCCTTCGTCTGTATGAAAAGTTTGAAGAAGATTGCCTCCGCTACCTGAGAGGGATGTTCGCATTTGCCATATGGGACGCCGGCAAAGAACAACTATTTTTTGCCCGCGATCGCGTGGGGAAAAAGCCACTTTTCTATTCGGTTCAAAACAATAATTTTATCTTCGCCTCCGAACTGCGAGCGCTTCTGATTCATGAAGATTTCCATTTTGAAATCGACCCCGAATCGATCTATCACTATTTGAGTTTGCAGTATATTCCTTCCCCTACCACGATTTTCAAAAAAGTATTCAAGCTTCCACCCGCCCACTTCGGACTCCTAAAAAATGGCAAGGTCCGCATCCAGCGCTACTGGCAGCTGGACTACAATCAGCGGGAATGGACCGAACAGGAGGCGCTGAAACGGTTCGAGCAATTGTTTGGCGAGGCTGTCTCTCTGCGTTTGATTTCCGATGTTCCACTCGGCGCTTTTCTGAGTGGTGGCGTCGATTCCACGGCGGTCGTTTCGATGATGACCGCGACAGCCGGTGACCGGGTCAAAACTTTCAATATTTCGTTCGAAGAGGAAGAATTCAACGAAGCGCCCTTTGCCAGAGACGTCTCGGAAAAGTTCGGAACGAAACACCAGGAGTTCACAGTAAAAACGGATCACGCCGAAATCATTCCCAGGCTTGTGTGGCATTACTCGGAACCATTCGCAGATTCTTCAGCCATACCGCTTTACTATCTTTCCCGCATGACCCGTGAATTTGTGACCGTTGCCCTGTCAGGAGACGGCGGTGATGAGCTTTTTGGAGGTTATCCACGGTACGTTTTTCCGCAATCCTCTGTGTCCTCGAAAGATTCTGTCCCTTCGGTACTCGCGAACGCAATCAGCAAAATTCCGATGAATATGCGAGTAGTCTGGAGACTCCGGAAATTTCTGGAGGAAAAATTCCTGAATCTTCCGCCAATCTACTTTCAGAAAATTTGCTACTTTAATGAACAGGAAAAACAGGGCCTTTTTACTTCCTCTTTTCAAGAACAAACCAGTGAGCTCAGCACTCTCGAGTGGCTTACGCGCAAAATGAAGCAATTTAAGGGAGTGCCCTTTCCGCAGAATCTCATGGCCCTGGATACAGAAACCTATTTGCCGGATGACCTGCTGGTAAAAGCAGATATTGCTTCGATGGCTTGTTCGCTGGAAGTGCGCTCTCCCTTTCTGGATCAGGAATTGATGGAATTTGCCGCTTCTCTTCCCGTCTCCCTAAAGATCCAAAAAGGCGTTACCAAGTATCTGTTGAAATCTTATCTTCGAGGGAAAATGCCCGACGAATTTATACAGCGACCGAAAACCGGTTTCGGAGTTCCCTTACGAATGTGGTTTCGCAAAGAACTAAGGTCGATGACAGAGGATATTCTCTTAAGCCGGGCTGCGGTTGAAAGAGGTTACTTTAAGAGAAATACCGTCGAGAAAATGATTCACAGACATTGTTCCGGGTTGTTTGATCACACATATCAGTTGTATGCGCTCCTGGTCCTGGAGTTGTGGCACCAGATTTTCGTGGACCGCCGAGCATCTTCTTTGGTTCTATAGGCGTGTTAAGATAAGGACAACTTAGGAGGGGTACGATGCGGCAAGCGACACATTCTTACACGATAAAAAGTTTTGCATTTCTATTCGCAATTCTCCTTCTGGCTCTTGCGGTTCCCGCACAAGCGCAAGAAGGAACTCTCAACGGTGATGTGAAGGACTCGGATGGATTGCCTCTTCCAGGAGTCATCGTTACGGCAGCGGGTGGCGGCGTAACTAAAAACGCATACACCGATGCTGAGGGAAGATTTGTAATCGGTGGCCTGGCTGCCGGGAACTACGATGTTTCAGCAGAATTGTCAGGCTTCGTTACGATCACGCAGATGGATGTCGCCGTTAGTGCAGGTGATAATAACGTTTCGTTTGTGATGAGACCGGGCGGGCTGACAGAACTGATGGTAGTGACAGCTTCGAAAGTGGAAACTCCTTTGATCAATGCTCCGGCCACGATGAGCGTTGTAACCAGTGAAACGATCGAAAGCACGCCGGCGCAAAATTATGCCGACTTGCTGCGATCGGTGCCGGGACTGAATGTCGTGCAGACTTCAGCTCGTGACATCAACATGACCAGCCGTCAGGCCTCTTCTACGCTTGCTACTTCGCAACTTGCACTGCTCGATGGGCGTTCGATCTATCTGGATTTCTTTGGTTTCATTGCATGGGACTTCTTGCCGGTCAATTTTAGCGAAATCAAACAAATCGAAGTGATACGTGGTCCGGCTTCGGCGGTGTGGGGAGCCAACGCCCAGACAGGTGTTGTGAACATCATAACGAAAACACCCCGGGAAACACCGGGGTTTCAGATTCTTGTGAGCGGTGGCGCTTTCGATCGCGATGTAGATGATGGCGAGCAGCTGGATACGGGCACATCCTTTGGAACCAACGTCCGGTTCGCTCAAGCGGTTGACGACACCTGGTCTTATAAAATTTCAGCGGGCTATTTCACTCAGGATGCCTTAGCGCGGCCTGCAGGAACAGTTCCCGTGTGTTTGCCAAACATAGAGCAGGATGGATGTCCTGGAATTAGTTCGCAAACGGGCGGAGCTCCTTACGCGCGCGTGGCCTATGAAAACCGCGGCACAAGCCAGCCAAAAATTGATTTCCGGTTGGATCAAGAAGTCGATGAAGAAACCAGGCTTTCCTATTCTGCAGGGTACGCAGGAACAGAGGGGATCGTGCATACCGGCATCGGGCCCTTTGACATCGATAGCGGCTCCTTTGTGTTTTACGGCAAAGTCAATTACAGCCTCGGCGATTTCAAACTCAACTTCTTCACCAACATTCTGGATGCAGATTCCGCCAACTTGCTGACCCGTGGAGCGAATGGCCAATTCTTGTCCTTCACATTCAAAACACAAACCTACGACATTGAAACTGCGCATTCGATGCTGATTCGCGACAAACACATTTTGAGTTTTGGGGGAAATTACAGACGAAATAATTTTGAGCTTGAACTAGCTCAGGAAGCTGAAGACCGGAATGAGGTTGGCGGTTATATCCAGGATGAATTCTTCACCGATAAGTTTCGTCTCGTTCTGGGAGCAAGAGTCGATAAATTCAGCGTAATTGAGGATCCTGTATTTTCTCCGCGCATCACTTTCATGTTCAAACCGTCTCCTTCACAAGCCATCCGCGCATCATTCAACCGCGCGTTTCGTTCACCTTCTGCGATTAACAACTTCCTGGATACGGCAATCATTTTTGCCGCAGTGGATCTTCGTCCGTTCGGGATTCCGGTTCCTGTTTTCCCGATCATCGTTCCGGCATTCGGTAATCCCGATTTGAAAGAGGAATCCCTGACCGCTTACGAGATCGGCTACACAGGAGAGTTCGGCGGCCGCACTTCGGTGAGCGCCAGCTTTTACATCAATGACTCAGACGACAATATTAACTTTGTGCCCACCGGCGTCTATTCTTCCGCAAACCTGCCTCCGCTCTGGGCAGCCAACGGATTGCCGGCGTTTCTATTTGACATTGTTTCCGCTTCACAAGGCGGTCCTTTCCCTTCCGGCTTTACTTATTTGAATATTGGACCGCTACGCCAGCACGGATTTGAGCTGGGTGTGGATAGCATCGTTACAGATAATGTTTCCGTTTTTGCAAATTATTCGTGGCAGGGCGATCCCAAAATTCTGGATCCGGATTCCGATCAGCTACGATATCCTGATTCGGAGTTGATTTTCCCGCCGAAACACCGTTTCAACGCAGGAATGAATTACAACAGCGGGCGTTATCTGGCAAGCGCCGCTTTGAATTACACCAGTGAAGCATTCTGGACGGATGTGCTTTCCTCCGTATTTCACGGTCCGACCGAAGCCTTCACAACGGTGAGCGGATCCTTCGGAGTTCGCTGGCTCGACGGCCGCATCACAACAGCGTTGAAGGTCAACAACATTTTTGATGACAGAGTTCAGCAACACATATTCGGCGATATCATCCAGCGTTCCTGGTTCGCAGAAGTGATGTTCAACTTCTAATTAAATTTCACCACGGAGTCACGGAGAGCACGGAGACTTAAAAAAGTTTATTCTAACTCCGTGTTCTCCGTAACTCCGTGGTGAATGAATCATGACTCCCAAGATTTGGATCGGCACGTCCGGTTTCTCCTATCCGGAATGGAAAGGCTCCTTTTATCCGGAGGATCTACCTTCAAAAAAGTATCTTTCCTTCTACGCGAACCAGTTTCCGACCACCGAAGTCAACAACAGTTTCTACAGAACGCCAAACACAAAGACGGTCGAGGGCTGGTATAACGAAGTTCCAGCAGAATTTTCTTTCACATTAAAACTGAATCAAAGAATCACGCACATGAAGAAATTGCAAAACGTGAACGAAGAGATGGATTTCTTTCTGGATGTTGCTTCCCAGCTGAATGAAAAACTGGGAACAATCCTGGTGCAACTTCCTCCCTATTTCCGGAAAAATACAGCGGCATTAGAAGAGTTTGTTGCTGCTTATGCGAAGAAAGCCCGTTTGGCTTTTGAATTTCGTCACGCATCCTGGATGGACGTGGAAGTATACACCATTTTGCGGAACCACAATTGCGCGTGGGGAGTTGTGGAGGCGGAGGAGCAGGAAGCAATTCGGGAAATCACTGCAGACTTTGTTTATATGCGTCTGCGGAAAGGAGACTATACGAAAGAAGAATTACAGGTATGGGCTGATTGGATCAAAGCTCAATCAGTAGAGGTTTATTGTTACCTCAAGCACGATGAAAAGGCTCCGGTTCTTGCAAAACAGTTGAGGGAGACAATATTTCAATAAGTGCCACAGTCAGAAGCAATGAGACCAGCTAACCGGGACTCATCACTCATTACTCACTGGCACTAGGAGACGAAATGGGATTTTGGGATCTGATTGGAGCTTTGATCATTGGGTTGCTTGTTGGGTTAGTCGCGCGGTTTCTTCTTCCTGGGAGAGATCCGATGGGATGTCTGGCGACATCGCTGATTGGAGTCGCGGGTGGATTTGTCGGGGGTATGATCAGCCGGGCAATCTGGGGTGCGCCGGCTCCGGGAAAATACGCGCATCCCGGCTTTCTCGTGTCATTGGCCGGCGCGATCCTCGTGCTAATTCTCGTCCGTATCCTCCGCAGGTAATTTTTTTAAGCGTTTTTGTCCGATTGCTGCGGAACCCAGGCGAGCGCAACATTCTTCACGGAGATGTTTATTTTCTTCGGACGCATTTCAACGGTCTGAAAAGTTTCGGTTTGCGGATCGATACGCGTTTCCAGCTCGCGAGCTTCTATTTTCAATTGTTCTTCCAGATCGGCCAGCTGCTTCTGCAGGACCATTACCGACTCCTCGGCTCTGGCAATGTCCTGAGTTTCTTTCATCGACCGGCCCATGCCGCGAGCCGCAGTAGTTGCCCTTCCTAACGTAGAAGTACTAAGTTTCTTGCGCCCGAACAGAGCGCCGAGAACTGTGGTACCAAAGGAAATTGCTGTTTGAACTTTTTGCTGCTGCGCCTGCTGCTTTTCACGTTCGACAGTTTGCTCGGCGCGACGAATTCGATCCTGCAGCGAAGCAATCCGAGCCGAGTATTTCTGCCGGAGTTTTTCAATCTGGCGATCTCTTTCTTCGCGCGCTGCTTGCTGCAAACGGATTCTAAAGTCCTTTTCGGTTTCAGAAGGTCTGGAAATCTGCCCCAGCAGATTACTCTTGAACAACTTCAGACTCTGCGTACGAAATAGCCAATCAGCAAACGAGCGCTTCCATACAGCGTAGCTTTTTGGTGATGCAGCCTCCGGTGGTAGATCAGCGTAAGCCGCATCCAGCGGAGGAAATTTATCGAGATCCCCTTCAGCTACATCCATCCGTTCGGAGTTGTCCCAATCTGCGTTGAAATCATTCAGCAAGGAGATTTCCTGTTCCGCCGCGATTCCAACTTTTGCGTCCGCGTAGAAGATTTTTGCGCTGCCCCAAAGCTTTGGAGCATAGACGGCAGCATCGGAGCCTCTGATCGGCAAGAAGTACTGCGTGACTTCAGGTGGAAGGACCGGACGTTCTGCAGCCGCCGCAACCGTTGAAGACGGACTGGCTGGCGCTGCCACAACCTCGACAGTTTGCGCCCTTAAAGGTTTTTTTAACTTTTGAATTTGCGCGCGCGTGAGTGGACCCGCAAGATAAGACAAAGCCCAACGCGATTCGAACAGCACCGGTTCCTGTTCATGGACGTTCTTCATCAAGAAAATTCTGGTGCTAAGTCCCGCAAGCACCTGTTCCATCCCGGCCCGGTCGAACAATTGTCCGCCAGCAGCGACCCCTTCGAGACCTTCCAGTAACCTTGCCTTATCCCGTTCTGTTTGCAATCGCCCGATAAACCATGTTCCTGCATTTGCCAAACCTTTGTAATCAAGATCAACGGGATTCTGCGTCGCAAGGACAACTCCCAATCCAAACGCCCGCGCCTGCTTGAGCAAAGTCAGGACCGGTTGCTTGGAAGGAGGATTCGCCACGGGTGGAAAATAGCCGAAGATCTCATCCATGTAAAGTATGGCCCGAAGGCTGCTGGTCCCTGGTTGTGTGCGCACCCATCCGAGCACTTGCGTCAACAGAAGAGTGACGAAGAACATCTGCTCGGCATCGTTCAAGTGAGCAATTGAAAAAATCGATACGCGTGGTTTGCCATCGGATGTGAACAGCAAACTTTCAACATTCAGGGGTTCCCCTTGAAACCAGACGTCAAAACCGGGCGCAGCAAGCAAATGATTGATCGACAGGGCAAATGCAAATCGCTCCTTTGCCGGAAAAAAGGACTCGAGGTCGATGACACCGATTTTCGTAACGGGGGGCGTCTGAATTTGGTGAATGATTTCCGGAAGGTCCAGGTCTCCCTGCTTCCAGCCAAGATCGAAAATCGTCGAGAGCAGAATATGCTCGCGGCTGGTCAACGGATTCGCATCCATGCCAAGCAGGCTTAACAAGCTTGTCGCTGTTGTTGTGATTTTGTCGCGTACAAGCTCGGAGTCTTCCTGGATTTCACGCGCTGGTGCTGCAAAAGATTTCAAGATCGAAACAGGAGTTCCGGCGTTGCTGCCAGGCGTGTAAACGGTGAAATCGCAAGATTCTTTGAGTTTCCGGATTCTCTCAGCGTCTTGATCCCACTCCGCCAGACCATTTCTCCATAACTGCGCCTGCTTTGCCGCGAGTGCTTCCGCGGTTATCCCCTTCTGCGCCGCTTCTTCTTCGTTGATCCAGGGCGAAAACTCCTCTGTCGTTAAATCGGGAAATGTTAAGAGCAGATTCGCAAGATCCCCTTTGGGATCTATTACAATAGAAGGAATATGATCGATGGCTGCTTCTTCCAACAGACAAATGCAAAGTCCCGTCTTTCCGCTTCCCGTCATTCCAACGCAAACCGCATGCGTCACCAGGTCCCTGGAATCGTACAGGACTGGATTGTCCGTTCGTTTGCCTGTTTCGAGATCGTACTCGCGACCGAGATAAAAAACACCTAATTTTTCATAATCCTGCATTTCGAACCGCCAAGGCGCCAAGACGCCAAATTTTTAACTCTATTTATCCGAGTTATTATAAATCTATGAAACGGATACCTGTTGGAATTCTAGGCGCAACTGGAAGCGTGGGCCAGAAATTTGTTGAGTTGCTGCAGGATCACCCCTGGTTTGAGATTAGCGCGCTGGCGGCATCGGAGCGTTCTGCCGGCAAACGGTACGCAGATTCCGTCCCATGGATACAACAAACGCCCCTTGCTTCAAACATCGCGAACATGCAAATCCGAAACTGCGAGCCGGATCTTCCGTGCCGGATTGTCTTTTCCGGTTTGGATTCCAGTGTTGCCGGTGAATTGGAAATCACTTTTGCCGATGCCGGATATTATGTGCTTTCCAATTCCAGGAATCACCGCATGGATCCGGATGTCCCCTTGCTTGTTTCAGAGATCAACAGTGACCATTTACAACTTTTGGAGAGACAAACTTATAAAGGAGCGATCCTCACCAATCCCAACTGCTCTGCCACGGGACTTGTCCTTGCGTTGAAACCTTTGCTGGATTGTTTTGGATTGGAAGCAGTTCATGTTGTCACGATGCAGGCCCTGTCCGGTGCGGGATTTCCCGGTGTTTCCAGCCTGTCTATTCTGGACAATGTGATCCCGTTCATTTCCGGTGAAGAGAAAAAGGTCGAAACAGAACCCTTGAAGATCCTGGGGAGATACAAGAACGGATCCATCCGCAATCTGGATCTTAAGATCAGCGCGCAGTGCAATCGCGTTTCCGTTTTTGACGGTCATACAGAATGCGTATCTGTGAAGCTCTCGCGAACGATTTCTGAACAGGAAATCATTCGAGAATGGAATGACTTTTCAGGCGAACCTCAGGAGCTGAAGCTGCCATCGGCGCCGGAAAGACCAATTCATTACCTTCCTGAAAAAGATTCGCCTCAGCCACGTTTGCATCGTAACGTGGAAAAGGGAATGGCTGTGACAATTGGCAGGTTGCGTCCCTGCAGTTTATTCGACTACAAGTTTGTGCTTCTTAGCCACAACACAATTCGCGGGGCAGCCGGCGGAGCCATACTGAATGCAGAATTGATCGTAAAGAAAAGAATCTTTCCGCATGATCTCGACATTTGACGTCGCGATTCTTGGCACCGGCACGATGGGAAGTGCGGCTGCTTATTTCCTTTCGAAATCCGGATTGAAAGTCGTTGCGTTCGAACGTTTTCGCGTGGTCCATGAAATGGGAAGCCATAGCGGGTCAACCAGAATCATCCGGCATGCCTATCACGAATCTCCGGATTATGTGCCGCTCGTTTTGCGGTCCGATGAGCTCTGGCTTGAGCTGGAAAAAATCACAGCCAGACCATTGTTGATACGCACCGGCGGAATGGATCTGGGTCCGGTAGAGGGTACCGTGGTGGATCAAGCTCTGCTCGCCTGCCGTACTCATTCTTTACCCTATGAACATCTCAATGCAACGGAAGTCCTGCGGCGGTGGCCGCAGTTCAACATTCCGGATAACTGGCATGCGTGTTTCGATCCCAACATGGGTTTTCTAATGGTGGATGATTGCATAGCCGCTTATGCAAACGCTGCGAAATCGCTTGGCGCCAGGATTCACGAAAATGAGCAGGTGCTCTCCTTTGATTGCGCCTCTGCGATCCGGATCCACACCGATAAAGGTGATTATGAAGCCGGCAAAATGGTTGTCTGCGCAGGCGCGTGGAATCAGAAACTGCTTCGAGATCTGCATTTACCGCTTACGATCAAACGGAAAGCGCTGGTCTGGCTGCAGACTCAAAACCCCGAAAACTTTGAAGTGGGAAAGTTTCCGATCTTTCTAACTGATACGCCGGTGGGCCTGCTTTACGGTTTTCCCATTCACAAACACCCCGGTTTGAAAATTGCAAATCACCATGATGCGGGTCCGGCAGTGGATCCGGATTACGTGGATCGTGAGTTCCACTCTGGCGATGCTAAAGACGCTCGAGATTTCGCGCTGAGGCACTTGCGCGGCGTTACTTCGAATGTATTAGAAGGGAAGATCTGCCTTTACACACTCACACCCGACGAAGATTTCCTGATTGATCTGCATCCGGAGAACAAGAACGTAGCCATCGCGGCAGGTTTTTCAGGCCATGGATTCAAATTCGCGCCTGTGGTCGCCGAAATTCTGTCCGACCTCGTTCAAAAAGGAACCACCGATCATCCAGTTCAAAAATTCCAGCTATCCCGTTTTTTTAATTGAACCGCCAAGGCGCCAAGAACGCCAGGTTCTTAAATCAAATTAATTGAATTCTTGGCGACTTGGCGTCTTGGCGGTTAGTCTTTCTCGCCGAAGACTTCGGCGGTGAAGATTTCAATGATGGTATCGGGATCTTTCCATGCATCAGGTTCTAAGCCGGCTTTTCTGCAAGTAAAACTCAGGAACGTGTCGCGGTCCCAATCGTATTCAACAGCGACCTGCGGAAGCAACAGACCGCGGTGGTAGTCGCGTGTGAGCATGATTCCATGAGTGCCGGCAATCACTTCTTCAGGATTTGCAACCCGTCGAAATGCAGAAAGCACCGAGATCTCCAGATCCACGAATGGATATTCTTCGACACTGAGGGGCGGGAATCGGGGATCACGAAATGCGGCTGAGATCGCGCAATGAATGACAGTCTTTCCCAGTGGTTCCGATCCATCGGTTGAACCGATGCAGCCGCGGAGTTCTTCGTCAATTTTTAACGTGACAAAGGCGGCACCGGGCTCTTTCAAGAATTCTTCAACAGATGGAGCAATTTCTTTCTGGGTTTCCAAATAGGTCCGGATTGCATCGCGCGCCAGTTTTAGCAGAATAGTCTTTTGGGAAGAATCAAACACAATCTTTATGACTCTCCTGAAATCCGAATTTCCAGATTTCTCCGGTCCGGTCCTTGATCCCCCGGCAAATGCACTTTTGCGGTCCATTGACTAGGATCTGACACACCGCTCGTATTGAGTTCGGCATATCCCGGAAAAAGGGGCAATTCTTCAGGCGAAAGAAAACCGAGCAGCTGCCATGCCTCCTGACCATGCGACGCAAGATAAGATTCCACCGCTGCTGGACTGATCTCCGCCGACTCCAGAATCATTTCCGGATAAAAAAAGAAGAGATTCCGGTTTCCTACCAAAAATCCTTTTAAATCAGGTTTCCACTGGATTCGAATACGGCTGAGGAATGAGGAAGAGAGGAACAGAATCATTTGTCAGTTTCGGGCCATGGGAAACTGATCTGCGTCGATTTCTGTTAAAGATGCGATTTCCGGATAATGCACAATCTCGCGAACCACGTAAATCGGCTTCCGCTGCGACTCGTGATACGTGCGCGCCTGCAACTCGGCATTCAAACCCATCAACAGCAGCATAACCGACAACATGATTCCAGTAAAAGATGCATACAACAACGGATTGCCGCTCATATCGACTCCGGCAAAGAGGCGCAAACCGAGGACAACCGCGAATGTAAGAAAGGAAAGAAAAAGACAAAGGAGCCCTAGACCGCCAAAGATTTGAATCGGTTGGGTTGAATAAGTCATTAAGAATTTCACGACGAAAAGATCCAACATGACGCGCACTGTGCGGGAGAGTCCGTATTTAGATTTGCCCTTTGTGCGCGGATGATGTTTCACAACGATCTCTGTGACGGTTGCGCCTGCCCAGCGTGCCAGTGCCGGAATGAATCGATGCATTTCACCGTAGAGCTCGATGTGACGGATGATTTCGCGCCTGTAAGCTTTCAGAGTGCAGCCATAATCACGCAATTTCAGGCCTGTGATTTTGGAGATGACGAGGTTTGCAGCAACCGACGGCAGCCTGCGAGACCAGAAATGATCATGGCGTTCTTTGCGCCAACCGCTGACCACGTCATAACCTTCCTGTATTTTTTCCATCAGCAAAGGAATATCGGTCGGATCATTTTGCAGATCCGCATCCATCGTAACAATCACCTTCCCTTTTGCATGATGAAACCCGGCTGCCAGCGCCGCGGTCTGCCCGTAGTTGATCCCAAACCGGATCAATCGAATGTGCGGATCCCGTTGCGCCAGGCTCTTTAGAAGAACGAAAGAGTTGTCGGTGCTTCCGTCATCCACCAGAACGATCTCGTAGCTCTCCGTAAAACCGTGCATCGCAGCGGTAATCGAGCTCATCAAATCCGGTATGTTTTCCTCTTCGTTGTATACGGGAACCACAATCGAGAGGTCAAGATGTTGCTCAATCATAAACAGAACAGTTTATAGCAAATAGCGTCCTACCCGCAACCGCAGGTTTGGAGTGTAAGAAAGGAGATAGGGAGATAAAAGGGATACGGAGATAATTTTTTTTATTTTTTTCATCTCCTTATCTCCACTATCTCCACATCCCCCTTCTTACCTAACGCGGCATAGCCGACAACCAAAATGATAGCGGAGAGAAGTCCGAATATCGAACAAGGAACTCCGAACCGCAGAAGTCTG
>JAKEFK010000135.1 GCA_022616075.1 bacterium | reverse complement strand
CAGACTTCTGCGGTTCGGAGTTCCTTGTTCGATATTCGGACTTCTCTCCGCTATCATTTTGGTTGTCGGCTATGCCGCGTTAGGTAAGAAGGGGGATGTGGGGATATTTGAGATGTGGAGATATAAGAAAAACAAGAAATCATAAAATAAATTAATCTCCTTATCTCCTCTATCTCCGTATCCCCTTTGCTTACACTTACTTGCCATTATTGCAGGTTGTCCTCTGGTTGCGCTAATATCTTGTGAGATGAACAGGTCTACGTTCGCCGCAAGGCGGCGGAAAGGGGAGGAGATCCAAAAAGTCCTTTACAAGATCTCAGAGGCGACTCTCAAAGCGTCCACACTGGAAGAACTTTTTCAGTCGATTCACTCCATCATTCTGGAACTCTTGCCGGCGCAGAATCTGTACTTTGCTTTGTATGATTCTGCTTCGGATACCCTGACTTTTCCTTATCAGGTAGACGAACATGATCATTATTCGCCGCGCAAAGGGGGCCGAGGCCTTACCGAATATGTTCTGCACACTGTGGAGCCATTGTCTGCGCCACCCGAGGTTCTGAATGAACTTGTGGAGAAAGGTCTTGTTGATCGCCTGGGAACTCCGGCGGTAGATTGGTTCGGTGTTCCGTTAAAAACGAAAAACAGGGTGCTTGGTGTAATGGCGGTGCAAAGTTATGCAGAAGGGATTCGTTTTGGAGAAGAAGAGCGAAACCTGCTGATCTTTGTTTCTACACAGGTAGCCCACGCGATAGAACGCAAACAAACAGAAGAAGCTCTACTGCTGAGCCAGAACCGATACCGCGACTTTGTGCAGCGGATTGCGGATGGCGTTTGGCGCGCGGGTTTGATCGAACCGATGCCCACCAACTTACCCGAAGACCATCAACTCGCGCATTTCTATCAACATGCATATATTGCGGAATGCAACGACGCCATGGCGCACATGTACGGTTTTGCAAAAGCGGAAAACATCACGGGAATGCATATACGAAACCTGACTCCTCCTTCAGAAGAAGATGCCGAATTCCGCCGGAAGTTTTTCCGAAAGAAGTATAGTTTGCGGGATTTCGAAGTTCAGGTAAAGGATCATTCCGGCAACACAAGATATTTCCTTTGCAATGCTGTTGGAATTCAGAAGGATGGTTTCTTACTGGGTATCTGGGGAACTCAACGCGACATAACCGAAAAGAAAACGTCGGAAGATGCGTTGCGCGCGTCCGAGGAAAGATACAGGCTTTTGTTTGAAAGAAACCTGGCGGGAGTGTTTCGCGCAAGTTCCGAAGGGATCATTCTTGATGGAAATTCTTCGTTTGCGCGGATGCTCGGATTTGAATCACCTGAGGATATAACCACGCTTTGTTTCTGGGATTTTTACGCGCGAAAGGCAGAACGCGATTCGTTCCTTTTCCGGTTGCGAGAGCAACAGGCAATGACAAACATTGAAGCAGAGTTCCGGAAGCGGGATGGTTCTCCGTTGTGGGTTCTCATGAACATCACTCTGCTGGCCGGTTCCAACTCATCTTTTTTCATGGAAGGCACTTTGATCGATATCACCGATCGTAAGAACGCTGAAGAACTCGTGGCTTACCAGGCTTATCACGATGCTTTGACCGGCCTTCCGAACCGCGTCCTTTTTCGGGACAGAGTGAATCAAGCGGTTGCTCATGCTCAACGACACGGGAACGGGCTCGCAGTGCTTTTCTTAGATCTGGATCATTTTAAGCTGATCAATGACACTCTGGGACATTCCGTTGGTGATTGGTTATTGAAAGAGGTAGCGCGCAGATTGAAGAACACTGTTCGGGATGGGGATACAGTTGCCAGACTCGGGGGAGACGAATTCACAATCTTGCTCCCTGAAGTATGCCGCAGTGAAGATGCTGCCTACGTTGCTCAAAAAATACTGGATACCATTTCCACTTCTTTGCCCTGGGATAATCACGATGTCTACGTCACCACCAGCATCGGCATCAGTCTGAGTCCCAGTGACGGCAATGATTCTGAAACCCTGATCAAGTGCGCGGACAACGCAATGTACCGCGCGAAGGAACTGGGCAGGAACAACTATCAACTCTGGTCTCCTGATTTAAACGTTCGCGTGCAGAACAGACTTTCCCTGGAAAGAAGTTTGAGGCGGGCTGTGGAGCGTCACGAATTCGTAATGCACTATCAGCCTCAATTCAATCTACGTACGGGACATGTGACGGGCGTTGAAGCTTTATTGCGCTGGCCTCGTCCTGAGATTGGACTTTGTTACCCGAAAGATTTCATTCCTATTGCGGAAGAGACGCGTTTGATTGTGCCGATCGGTGAATGGTTATTGCCGGAAGTTTGCAGCCAGGTGAAGATCTGGCAGGATCAAGGTTTGGAGAACCTCAGGCTGTCTGTAAATCTTTCCAGCATGCAGTTCCAAAACAAGAATCTCGTTACTTATTTGGACAGTGTATTGGAAGAATGCCGCTTCGATCCGGAGCGATTGGTGATTGAACTGACGGAAACTGTGGCGATGCAAAACGTCGACTTAACGATGGCAGTGCTTCACACCATGAAACGAAAAGGAATCAAAATTGCGCTTGATGACTTCGGAATGGGATATTCGTCGCTCAGTTATTTGAAACATTTTCCGATCGACATTATCAAAATTGATCCTTCTTTTGTCAGGGATGTCGGAGCAGGCAAACAGCCGGAAGCGCTGGTAAGGGCCGTTATCCGTCTGGGTCATAGTTTGAAGCAAATCATCATCGCGGAAGGTGTGGAAACCGAGGTGCAGCGCGACTTCTTGCTTGAAGAAGGCTGTCATGAAGTGCAAGGCTTCCTGTTCAGTCCCCCCTTGCCGGCTCAGGATGCATGGAATGAACTGAAAGCGAAGAGCTAGTAGCGCGGCCGTCCCGGCTGCGGCGCAGGCGAGACGCCCACGCTACTTACTGAAAAACGTTAATAGAAAGAAGAATCTCGTTTTTTGCCTGTGTAATCGAGATACACGGTTTTGATTTCCGTATAAAACTCAAAAACTTCGAGTCCTTGTTCCCGTGGTCCTATTCCTGTCGCTTTCGTTCCACCGAAAGGCGCTTGCGCCTCGCCACCGATAGTGGAGGAGTTTATGTGAACCTTTCCGACCTCAGCGAGATCCACAAAACGCATTGCTTTGCTGATGTCCTGTGTGTAAATTGATGCGGACAGTCCGAATGGCACTGCATTTGCGAGCTCGACAGCTTCTTCAAAATTCCTTGCGCGTAAAACGCTGACAACCGGACCGAATATTTCTTCGCTCGCAATCCGCATCGATGCTTTCACGTGATCAAAGAGCGTTGGTTGAACAAAAAATCCCCTGTCATGGGGAGTGGTCTGGAGTCGTTCTCCGCCGCAAACGATCCGCGCTCCTTCCTTTTTGCCGATCTTGATATATTCCATCACTCTGTTCAACTGGTTTTTATCCACCAGAGGTCCCATGTCGGTTTCCGGGTTCATTCCATCTCCAATGCGGATTTTTTCTATGCGTTTCACCAGCTCTGCCAGCATTTTTTCAGCGATCGATTCCTGAATGATTACACGGCTTGCAGCCGTGCAACGTTGTCCGGTCGAACCGTAACCACCCTGAATCACTCCTTCCAGGGCAAGATCCAGATCTGCATCTTCCAGAATCACAATCGGATTTTTACCTCCCATTTCACACTGAACGCGGATGCCGCGGCGCGATCCCTGTTCGTAGATTCCGCAACCGACTTCATTGGAGCCTGTGAATGAAATTCCGCTCACATCGGGATGATTCACAATCGTATGACCGACAACTTTGCCGCTACCAAGAACAAGATTCAAAACGCCGGGAGGCACACCTGCTTCTTGAAAAATTTCCGTCAGTTTTACCGCGCATAGCGGAGTTAATTCAGCGGGCTTGAATACAACGGTATTTCCGGAAACCAACGCGGGAGCAATTTTCCAGACCGGGATTGCAACCGGGAAATTCCATGGCGTGATGAGGCCGACAACACCGATTGGTTCCCGGACTGTGTAGATAAAGGTGCGTGGAATCTCAGAGGGAATGGTGGCGCCGCGTAATTTTCTTCCTTCGCCTGCCGTGAACTCTAAAACGTTGATGGCGCGCTGGACTTCCCCGCGTGAATCACGCAAAGTCTTGCCTTCCTCAGACGTAAGTGTTCGGGCCAGATCTTCCAGCCGGTCCAGCAAGAGTTTCATGGCCTGGAATAAAATGCGCCCCCTTTGCGGTGCAGGAGTCTCCTTCCACTTTGGAAAAGCTTTTCGCGCAGCTTTGATTGCTGCAACAGTTTCCTCTTCCGTGGAGTGAGGTGTTTCACAGAGGACCTGATCCAGATCCGCAGGGTTTCTGTTTGGGGCAAAACTGCCGGAAGAAGATTCAACCCACTCACCGTTGATAAAGTTCTTAAGTCTCATATGTTTAGCTATTTTAACCGCCAAGTCGCCAAGAACGCCAAGAAGTTGAAAACTCTTTTTGATTCTCGTCTTGGCGGTTAATAGAAATGTAACGCCGGCGCTACAAATTCTTCAGTGCGGCATCCAGAGCGGCAACTCCCTGGTCGATTTCTTCGCGCGTGATGATCAGCGGTGGAGCGATGATGAAATGATTCACCCAGGCCTGGATGTAGACGCCATTTTTCAGCATCTCGGCGGCGATTCGATCTACGACTAATGGGACGTTGGCGGTTTTATCTTTGAAAGTGTTGAAAGGAGCTTTTGTTGCGCGATCTTTTGCGAGATCAACGGTCCAGAACAGACCGATCCCGCGCACGTCGCCGATGCAAGCGTGTTTCTCCTGCAGCACACGGAGCTTCTGTTCCATATAGCGCTCCATCTCTGCCGCGCGTTCGATAAGATTTAAGCGCTCGTATTCACCGATTGCCGCGATCGCTGCAGCTATTGTCAGCGGATGCGCTTCATATGTATGACCGTGAGCGAAATAGTGATCGTCAAAATATCCGGCAACCTCGCTTGTTGTCGCACAAAGTCCCAGCGGCACATAAGCAGATGTAATCCCTTTGGCAGTGGTGAGTATGTCCGGCTTTACATCCCAGTGATCCACAGCAAACCATTTTCCGGTGCGGCCCCAGCCGCTCATCACCTCATCCGCGATCAAAAGGACCTTGTGTTGATTGCAAATCTCCCGGAGGCGAGGCATGTATTCTTTCGGCGGAACCAGAATTCCATTTGTGCCAACCACCGGCTCGACGATTACCGCCGCTACATCATTCTCGTTTTGCAAAATATGATCGATGTAATCCGCGCAGGCCACATTGCATTCCGGATACTTGTGGTGCAAAGGGCATCGATAACAATCCACTTCCGGCGCAAAGCTGACGTTCGGTATTTTGCTCGCCGGTTCCATAAACCAGCGCCGAAAATCGCCCGTTGCCGCGATGGATCCCATCGTGGATCCATGATAGGAACGGTAACGCGAAATGATTCTCGATTTTCCTGTAACCATTCGCGCTATTTTGAATGCTGCTTCATTTGCTTCGGTTCCTGAGGTTGTGTAAAAGAACCTGTTCAAACCTGAAGGCAAAACCTTGAGGAGTAATTCGCTTAATTGTGCGCGCTCTGTTGTTGCAAAGGCCGGCGCAATGTAGGGAAGCTTTTTGGCCTGATCGACAATCGCCTGAATGACCGCCTGATTCTTGTGTCCCAGAAGAGAGCACATCAATTGCGCGCAGAAATCCAGATACTTTTTGCCCTCAGAATCTGTGAAGTAACACCCTTCCGCATCGACGATGTGCAGAGGTTTCCAGTTCTTTTGAAGCCGCCACGTTCCGTAAGTCAGCTGAGCTGTAGTTTCAGAAATCTTATCCACATCTCAAGCCTAACACAGGTTTCACGCTTTCTCTGGTATTACCGATTCGTTGGAGCGGGGCATTGCCAGATCCCACACATCACGCTTCCTACTCTTTCTAATAGAGCCCTGTTCTCGGTATACCGGACAACTCTGCGAGATGACTTTTGTCCCTATCACCAAAATCCGGGCCTAGCTTTTTAACTGCACCGTCAAGGCTGCTCCGGTCAAAGATTCTGTTGCGGAAATCCTTATCAAGAATCGCACGCAGGAGCCAGTAGTGCTCGGCAAAAGGCTCAATGGGAGGACAAGGCCATCTTTTGCAAACGTACCTGCCAATTAGCTGTAGATCTTCTTGTGTTTTGCGCTTTGCCAAAAACTTCTTAAGATTCTCTTTGTCTTCAACGCTTAAATTTGACAGTCGATTAATCTGCTCATACGTATTTTCATACAGACTCCTCTGATAGCATTCGTTCAGAGAGGCATGAATTAGCCAGTGGAATCTGGTCAAATCAAGTTTTGGAGCGGACACAGGTCCACTCTGGGTCTGTGCCTGTGACTCTGCTACGCTGTTCAACAGCAGCATCGAACAGAAAATCGTAAGAACCAACAGGCTTTCCTTTTTAGTGTTGATCAAGTACATTTTTTCCTCCTTCCTTTATTAGCTGGTTCCACTCGCGCGTTGCCTCTTCGCGAATGGGGATAGCGTCTGCCTGCTGCCAGATTTGGAGAAAACGCTGATAATTATCCCTAGCAGCTTCCCGGTTGTTCATACGGCTTTGTATTCGTGCGAGTTCCAGGTGGGCAAGAATCCATTCAGGCGGAAAGCCGTCCTGTAGGATTTCTCCGCGAGCATCAAGAACCTTTTGCCATTCAGCGGACGCATTCTTCAGATCACCTGATTCTTCGTAGGCGCGGGCCAATCCATGATGAGATACATACCATGGCAGTTCTGCATCTGCATTTAAGAAGGATTGGATTGCATCACGAGGGTCGTCCTTTGCAAGGGAGATTTCACCTTTCAGATTAAAATAGCAGCTTTTTCTGAAGTAAGTGGGAGCGTCCTTCACGCGACGCTGGAGTTCGTTCAGCAATGCAACAGCTTTGTCGATCTTTCCGATTCTGGCAAAGAGGGCTCCTGCCCGCCGAATGTCATCGGACGCCAGATCTATCAGCTTTCCGGAAAGAATGGGTTGCAACTGTTCGGCGACCAGTTCTGAGTCACCAGTTAAATGGAAAATATTCGCAAGCAAATACCTGCGGAGCATTTCCGGTTGTTTGTTTGAAGATTTTTGATCCTTGGCGATTCCTGCGCCGAGTTTGTGGATGGTCTCTGAAAACTTTCCTTCGTACAGTGTTGTCCGGACATTATAGATTTCACCAATAACCTGATAGGCTCCTTCGCTCTGCTCCAGAAAATGGAATTGCCGGCGTGCCTCGTTCAGATTTCCAACGCCTAGATAAGCCAAACCGAGTCCCCAATCAAGTTCGGGTGTGCGCACGCCCACTGCTTTGGCTTTCTGATACATCTCAATTGCTTGTTTGCTGTTGTTCGCGCGCGCCAGGAGAATCACCATGGAACCGTTCGCATGCGCATCAGTAGGATGAAGCCGGATTACATGATGCAGTTCAATGATGGCTTTCGAAAGCTGGCCCAATTCCCTGTAACAGGATGCCAGTAATTTGCGCCCACCTAAATCATCGGGATATAAACCAATAAGCACTTTCAGCATTTCAACTGCTTTTTCCATATGTCCTTGATCTGCATAATAGCTGGCCTCGATCATATTTCTCTCACGATCTGTCAGCGTGTGCCGCAGGTCATATGCACGCTGGAAATGCTCCTCCCTCTTGGTTGGATCTCCAAGAAGCTCGTATACCTCCGCCAGCAATTGGTGCGCCATTGCAAAGTTCGGATCCAACGATAAGGCGCCTAACAATTGAACCCGGGCGGATTCCGTTTCCCCTCTGTTATGCGCATCGGAAGCCTGTGAATAATGCTGCAAGGCTTTCATGGATCGCGTGGTAACTTTTGCAAGGGGACGCGCATGGATTTCGATCCGTTTATCCGGTTCCCCCAGGCGTTCTCGCACTCTAAGTGCAAGCGAATCGACTTTCGTAAAAAGCTCTTCCTTTTTATCAAACTCCTCTCTCTCTGCGAACAGGAGTGTGCCGTTAATCGGCTCAAGGGCGCGCAATGTTACCTGATAGTTATCTCCGCTGCGCCGGATACTACCCGTAACCAGTACCTGTAGATTTTCACGCTGGCAGATTTCGCGGCCTGTGGATTCATCGATGCGATCAACATTTTTACGCGCCATACGTTTTAGAGCTTCAAACGTCTGCGAACGCGGATAGACATTTACATGGCGGGATTGCTGCAGCGCAAGCGTCAATCCTTCGTTCAGTGTCTGGTCAAAGATGGGATCGCCTGTGGCATTCTCAAAATCGGTAAGAAGAATCCAGTTCCGTTCGGCAAAAGCACGTGTTTCTGTTGGTCGTTGACGTTGAAATAACAGTAGTCCTGAAGCAACGAGACAGAAAATGATCGTTGCGAGAGCAATCCTTCGAATCAGGGGTCGGTTCAGCAAGCGAGATCCAGGAGGACTTCCGCGAATCTGTGGGATTCGCAGGTCCTGTTCTAAACTGTGCAGATCCTTCAATAATTCTGTCGCGTTGGCGTAGCGCTTCGCTGGATCCTTTTCCAACAGTTTTGCAATGATTGGATCCAGACCGGTGGGTACGTTTGGATTCAGTGTACTGGGTGCAGGCGGAGTAGTGCCAAGAATCCTCGCAATGGTAGCCTGTACATCGTCGCCTCGGAACGGGTGATCTCCTGTAAGAAGCTCGTAGAAAATAAGACCAAGCGCAAATAGATCTCTACGTTGATCACTTTGCCTGCTGCGGATTACCTCGGGCGCCAGATAAAGAAGGGTGCCGGCTTGGCTGCTGCCGGTTAGACCCGGCGAACTTGCTGTGTGGCTTCGCTGTTACTCAACAACCAGCGCGCGAGTCCGAAATCCAGAACTTTAACGTACCCGAGATCATTTAAGAAAACGTTCGAAGGTTTCAGATCGCCGTGAACAATTCCGTTCCTGTGAGCGGCCTTTAATGCTTCTGCGCATTGCCTCGCCACTAAAAGAAAAGTCTCTATAGTCACTGGTTGCTCGATCGCGGAGTCTAACGGTTTGCCTTTGATCAGCTCCATCACCAGAAATGTCTCCCCGTCAATTTGAAATAAGTCATATAGCGCAGCAATATTGGGATGACTGAGCGCTGATACGGCTCGAGCCTCCCGTAGCAGCCGCTGTCTTGAATTTTCTTCCGAAGCAAAGCGGGGCAGAAGTCGTTTCAGAGCTACTTTTCGCTTGAGTAGAGTATCCGTGGCTTCATAAACTTCACCCATTCCACCGGAACCAATTCGGTTAGTGACATGGTATCGGCCGAGATCTACATTGGTAAGATCCTGCGAGCTTCGGTTCGGATGATCGGCCACGTTATCCCCGAGATGCTTGCGTCTATGAGGCGATGGAACTGATTCTAACACAGCCCGGTCTTACCGGCTGCGCGTCCAATGGTCGCAACCGAATGAAGACGCTTTTGTCCGCGCTCCTCGTATCGAGAAGAAAGGAAGCTTCATTCGGACACTAAGTATCGAATGGGCTTTTTTGTCTGGATTGCATTAAACTGAAACCCGAGGAGGCGTTGATGGAACACTATTATCATCGAAACGATCTCGGTAAGTTTTCAGACATGGGAAAAGAGAGTCCGGATCTCTGGAAAAAATTTCAAGAGTGGTACGGTGCTGTTTTTGCTGAAGGGGCTTTGACGGAGCGAGAAAAAGCCTTGATTGCTCTGGCCGTATCGCATACAGTGCAATGTCCATATTGTATTGACGCTTATACGAATACTTGCCTTGAGAAAGGATCCAATCTGGAAGAGATGACAGAAGCAGTTCACATCGCTGCCGCGATTCGGGGCGGTGCCTCACTGGTGCATGGAGTGCAGATGAGAAATATTGTTGAAAAACTGGAGATGTAATGTCCACAAGATCCAGTTTAGCTAGAAGGCATTCGGCGCTCGCTTCCACAGCGGAACAGTTGCGAATTCTGAGCGAAACGAAAGAGATTCCTCCGTTCGATACAATGGTGCAGGAACGAAACGGCTCTTCGTTGCGCGCAGGCGGAATCGATATTTTTCAGATCAACGTGGGAAAGCTATGCAATCAAGTTTGCGCGCACTGCCATGTGGATGCCGGACCGGACAGGACCGAAGTCATGTCCAGGGAGACGATGCAACTTTGCCTGGATCAGCTGGCGAAAACACCCATTCCCACTGTTGATATCACGGGTGGCGCTCCGGAGATGAATCCGCATTTCCGGTGGCTGGTCGAAGAAGTGCGGGCGCTCGGGCGGCGCGTCATGGACCGCTGCAACCTTACAGTTATTTTTGTGAAAGGAAAGGAGGACCTTCCGGAGTTTCTCGCGAAACACGAAGTGGAAGTCATTTGCTCGTTGCCTTATTACCAGGAGCGTGAAACTGACCGCCAGCGCGGCGTGGGAGTGTTCGATCGATCAATCGAAGCGCTGCGGCGATTCAATGCGATCGGGTACGGAATGCCTGACAGCAGATTGGTTTTGAATCTTGTGCATAATCCGGTGGGCGCGTTTCTTCCGGGATCGCAAAAAGCAATTGAGCAGGAGTTTAAGAGAAATCTTGCGCGAAAGTATGGAATCCAATTCAACAATTTATATTGCATCACAAACATGCCGATCAGCCGTTTTCTGGAATTCTTGCTTGAATCCGGAAACTATGAACGATACATGGATCGCCTTGTTCAAGCATTCAATCCGGAGGCGGTGAATGGAGTGATGTGCCGAAACACCATCTCTATCGGATGGGATGGCCGCCTCTACGATTGCGACTTCAATCAGATGCTGGACCTGGAAGTCGGGTTTTCAGCGCCCCGCCACATTTCTGAATTCAACTATGAGCTTCTCACCAATCGCCGGATCGTGACCGGACGCCATTGTTATGGTTGCACGGCAGGTTCCGGTTCGAGCTGCGGCGGCACCACCGCATAGAAGTCATGGACTCACATTTTTAAAATTGGCAGTGACTGAAGCCACCGCCGTGACGCTGTCACAGTTGATGAGCTGTCTGCTCCCGTTTTAGGCAGTCGCTGAAATTGTTCCGGGCCCCAGACAAGTAGTCGTGAGTTTTACATTCTGTCCGAAAGCCACAGCCTTAAAGGCTACGAGCACAAACATTAGAATGAATAGTTTCCTAAGCATTTTTACCTCCGAATTTGTAATTCCTTTAATTTCTAGAAACTAAAATTCCATCTCCGCGAATCACAGCGATCACCTTATCTGCGGGCTTGCCTTCGAACGCAGGAAACTGGACAGTTTCGCTTCCGACAAATGCAAAAGTCGCGCTATGTGCTTCATGATTGATCTGAGCGCGGCGGCCAGAGATGGATCCATTTGGTGTTTGCACAGTTTCTGTGGTTAATCGAGCCGGAAAGTTCAGATTTTGCCCGGCGAATTTCGTGAGTGTCTTAAAATCCACTTCCAGTTTGCCGGTGACCAGATCGACCGTCGCCTCGGCCGGTTGTATCAGTCGAACGATAACGGAACGTCCTTGTTCCGAACGGTGAATCCAAACAAAATCGCTGGCGACTCTCTTTTTGCCGCCGGCCAGATCGCTGACTTTGGCGGAGAATTGAACGCCATTGATTTTGACTTTGTCAAAAATTTTCCACTCGTTTCCCTGACGTTCGAAAAGGGATACGTCCAGATTCGCAGTAACGTCACGTGTGCGAGTCAGTGTGTTTGCCAGGATGCAGCCAAGCAACATGAACATCACGACCGGTGTTATCAAAAAGATCTTTTTCATTTTGCTGTTAGAATTTGGCATTGACTAAAACCTCCGTTGTTTGATCGTTGTCAATATTCCTTGTTAGTAGTGCGCAGATGTCCCGCGTAGTTCGCACTCGCCCGAATGTCATTGCAAAAATTTGCAACGACGCGTCATGCAGTTGCTGACTGAGTGTTGTACAAGCGTCTTCGGCAATCACAACGTTAAAACCCTTGTCTGCTGCCTCTCTTGCTGCTTGTGTGATACAGACATCTGTTGTGAGGCCGGCTACAATCAGCGAGTCGATTCCGCTGGAACGGAGTATCTGATCGAGTTTGGTTAAATGGAAAGGACCGCTCGAACCTTTGTGTATCACGGGCTCCTCAGCACGCCGACTTATGCTTTCGTCTATTTCATAAGACGGATCGTTCACTGCTGGCCAAACTGGTTTTCCCAGCAGCTGTTTTCCGAGCTGATCAAAACTTCGGAGCCAGGGAGGCAGGTCCAGGCCATCACCGGTCAACGTTCCTGTGGCAGTGAAGAGGACCGGCATCTTCTCCGCACGGAAGAGTTTTAACAAACGCTGGATGTTTGGAATCACGTTCCTTCGAACGCGATCAAAATATCCTGAGGCCAAGCCTGTGACCAGCTGATCCAGCACCTGTCCGAATGGAAATTCAGGACTTACAAAGTACTTTTGAACATCAATAATCAGAAGCGCCATCCTGGTAGGCTGCATTGTCAGGCCGTTCCGGTTCTTCAGCCGGATCATTTCCAAAACTTTTTCATGTTCAGTCATGTTTTTTCCCTCCAACAAAATCGTAGCGAGACCTTGAAAGGGAAGTCATTCGAAAACGGTAAAGCTTTGGTAAAATTTCGGTAAGACTTCTTATTTTATGAATACCCGCGATCCGATAAGCTTTCCTCCTTTTCTGCTGGATCCTATCAACGAACAAGTTCTGCAGGGTTCCACAACCATTGAGCTCCGTCCAAAAACGTACGCGATCTTGCAATACCTTTTGCGGAACGCAGGAAGATTGGTAACCAAGGATGAGTTATTCCGGGAGATCTGGCCAAAAACTTTTATAAGTGATTCGGTTTTGAAGGTGTGCATTCAGGAGATTCGCGCCGCTCTGCAAGATGATCCGAAAAAACCGAAATACATTGAGACTGCGCACCGGCGAGGTTATCGCTTCATCGGAAAAATAACGGCTTTCCCGGAAGAACGAAAAGAAAAAAACATCCTGCTGATGGGGCGCAGCGTTGAAATGGAGCAATTGAAGCAAGCGATGCTGGACACCTTATCAGGAGAGAGGAAGTTAATTTTTATTACAGGCGAACCTGGAATTGGAAAGACTACGCTTATCGAATCCTTCTTGAATGATGTTGTACGGCAGCCGGTGTGGATAGCGCAGGGGCAGTGTTTTGAGCGATTTGGAGCGGGTGAACCCTACATGCCTGTTTTTGAAGCTTTGAATTCACTATGCAGAAGACATGGATCTCAACTGACCGGCTTGCTTCGAAAGAAGGCACCCACCTGGCTCGCGCGAATGCCCGGTCTATTGTCTGAAGAAGATCGAGAGCTTTTGCATCGCGAAATGATGGGAGCCACGCGCGAAGGAATGCTCCGGGAAATCGGTGATTTAGTTAGAACGATTTCGACAGATCAAATTCTGATTCTGGTCCTGGAGGACCTTCACTGGAGCGATTTTTCCACCGTGGATTTTCTGACTTATCTTGCGAATCTGCAAGGTCCGTTACGGTTGTTAATCATTGGCACATACCGTCCCTCAGATGCGATTCGAAGCTCGCATCCGGTCCTAGCTGTAAGCGCTGAATTGCAAACGCACGATCTCTGTAAAGAGCTTGCGTTAACCCCGTTGGACTCTGATGCTGTATCTCGATATCTTGCGCTGAAGATTGGCGATGACCGGATTGCCGGGCAGCTAGTGCCAGTCATTTTCTCCCGCACGGGAGGGAATCCATTTTTCATGACAAGTCTTGTGGAGTATCTTGCTCACCACAATATGCTGCAGGTTGATGCTGCCCGGATCGAAACGGCAATGCCGGATAACGTTGCACGCATCATCGAAAAGCAGATAGAAGGCCTTTCTGATAGAGAGCAAACTCTCCTGGAAGCAGCCTCCGTGGCCGGAGCGGAATTCTCAACGGACGCGATTGCCGTGTCCATCGAAGAAGATGCTGAACAAGTTGAAGAAATGTGCGAAGCCCTTGTAAAAAAACGGACCTTCCTGCGCCGTTCGGTGACTAAGGAATTGCGGGATTCAAAATCTTCCGCGCACTACACCTTTATTCATGTGCTTTATCAGGATGCTTTTCTTGCGCGAGTTCCGCCAACACGCCGGGCCAGGATTCATCAAAGCATCGGCCGGAAACTGGAATCCATTTATGCAGACCATACGAATGAAATTGCAGCGGAGCTTGCCATGCATTTTGATCGGGCCGGTGATCCTGATCGCGCAGTTCAATATCTTCACAAGGCGGCGATAAATGCTGCAGACCGGTTCGCGGCTCAGGAAACCGTTGCGCTCTCGCGACGCGCGCTGCAGTTGCTAAAGAAAGTTCCGGAAAGTAAGGAACTACGGCAGAAGGAACTCCAAGTCCTTAATACGATGTGCCAGGCATTGCCCACGATCGTGGGTTATGGAAGTGCAGAAGTGGAGGACGCATACAACAGGGCTCAATCACTTTGTGAACAACTTGGCGCTGCACAGGATGTGTATCCGTCCTTGCTTGGCCTATGGAGATTCCATCTCATCCGAGCCCACATTCAGACTGCGGAAAAGATCGCACGTCAACTGCTGCGTCTCGCGCGAAAATCAAAAGACAAATCTGCGCTTTTGGAAGCTCACTGGGCACTCGGCGTCACTCTGTTGAACATGGGCAGGTTTGCTGCCGCAATCGAGCATCTTGAAACGGGTATTCGAATGAGTGGCAAGAGCAACCATCATACTCATGTCGTGCTTTATGGTCACCATCCGCGAGTTGCGTGCTGTTGTTTTGACGCCTGGGCGCTGGCATCCATGCTCAAAATCAAGGAATCAAAAGTGCGATTGGACGAAGCACTCAAAATGGCTCGCAAGATAGGGCATCCGGAAAGCCTTGCACTAGCGCTGTTCTTTTCGGCTTTCGTGCATCAGTTATTGGGGAATATTGAACAAACGATGGGATTCACGCAAGAACTCCGGCAGTTGTCCGAACAACATGCCTTGATCCAATGGATTGCATTCGGGAAAAGTCTGAACGGTTGGGCCTTGTCGAAAACCGACAAAGTAAAGGAAGGACTCCTTGAAATGCAGCAGGCTTTTGAACTGCATGACCGGATCGGTACCGAGATTTCTCGTCCTCATTTTTTAGCTCTTTCCGCAGAGATCCTGGCAGACAACGGATCATTGAAGGTTGCCCTGGACGTGATCGATCAAGCTCTGGAAAGAACAAGAATCACCGGTGGAGCATATTACGAAGCAGAATTGTATCGCTTAAAAGGTCAGTTGCTTCTGCGGCAGGCCAACCGTCAAAAACAGGCAGGGAATTGCTTTCGAACTTCTGTGGAAATCGCAAGGCGCCAAAAAAGTCATCTTTTCGAGTTGAAAACGAAAGAGGCATTGAAGAAATCGGCGATCAAAGTAAAATAAACCGGTTTAAGGAGGGGCTTGTGAAAATGATGAAACGGTTCGTTTTTCTATTTGCAATTTTTGTTTGTGGCGCAGCATTCGCTGATGTCAAAGGACAGCTCATAGTGGATGGCAAGGCCGTCATTACACCGAAGAATGCAGCAGCATATCCGGTTCGCGATCAAAACAATGCTCGCGCATGGCGAATTGAAGTAGTACTTGCTGAAGGTACGGTGGACACAAGCCAGCTCGCGGACGAAGTCGATCCTCATGTGAACGTGATCAATCAGAGTGGTGTTACATCTGGGAATTACATTCTCCTCTGGGTGAGCACGGATGGCAAGGTAAGCATGAATGGGACGCTATCGCAAACAATGACGCAGTACGTCGATACCACGGACGGAGGCGATCTGAAAGCGGAACTGACAACAAACACGCAAGACCGTGTTGCCGGCCGCGTGTTTACACTCAAACCTGTGAAGACGTTGAGCGAGAATGTATATCAAGTCGATGTTACTTTTGATGTTGCTGTAACGAAAAGAACGCAGGGCACGAAGCTTCCGGCGGATGGTGGCGATGCAGGTAAGGTATTCAATTCGTTATACCAGGCCGTGCAGAAAAAGGATGTGAACGGCATTAAAGCCGGTATCTCACCGGGCGTACACAGTATGTTGTTTAAAGATTACAACACTCCGGAAGAGAATCTGAGCTCGGCTGTCGACATTCTTTCAGCATGGTTGCCGAAAAAGAACGTTAAGGTGGCGGGCGGAGAAGTGCGCGGAGATGCCGTGCTGCTGGAAGTCGAAGGCGAAATCTATGAAGGTAGAAATGCGCTTTATATTGTGAAAATGGTGAAGAGCGATTCCGGATGGGGCCTTGAGCAAGTTGCGCCGGCAGGAATGTTCCGTAAGTGATGAAGAATTACCACGGATGGCCTTTTATGATCTGATGTTCACGTTTATGGAACAAACTGCTCGTTGGAAGCGTAAGGTTTGATGTGACTATAGCGCACGAACCGACTCGGAAGAAACCGCTCCGGCTGTGGCCAGGCGTGATCGCGGTTACACTGCAATGGTTGCTCTGGCTGGTGGCCCCCGTTGTCGTTCCCGAGCATGGCACCCGCTCAAGCTCCCTCCGTCTCCCAGACTGCTCCAAAGCAGGTGCCGGACACAGGTCAGTTGGCGGCACTCCCTGTCGTTCCGACAGAAGCGAAAACGGACACTCGTTGGCCTGGCTTTCGCGGATCCGAGCGCGACAGCGTCATTCCTGGCGTGCGGATCGAAACGGACTGGTCTCGGTCACCGCCTATCGAGCTGTGGCGCCAAGCGGTCGGACCGGGCTGGTCGTCCTTCGCGGTCCGCGGCGATAGCTTTTACACGCAGGAACAGCGCGGTAACGACGAACTCGTGTCTGCCTACAACTTGAAAACCGGAAAGCCGGTCTGGAAACACCGTGACGGGGCCCGGTTTCTGGGAGTCGAATGCCGGCGCTGGTCCGCGCGCGACGCCGACACTCAGCCAGGACCGCCTCTACACGCTGGGTGGAACGGGAATCCTGAACGCTCTCGACGCTCGTAACGGCTCTGTGGTCTGGTCACGCAACGCGGCATCCGACACCGGCAGGAAGGTTCCGGATTGGGGTATCGCGAGCTCGCCGTTGGTGGTTGGCGATACCGTGATCGCTGCAACTGCCGGTACGCTCATCGGCTACGATGCTGCCACCGGGAAGCCGCGCTGGTTCGGTCCGAAAGGCGGCTGGGGCTACAGCTCGCCGCAGTTGACCACGATCGACGGCGTCGCGCAGATCGTGCTGTTAAACGGGACCGGTGTGATCAGCGTTGCACCATCCGACGGCACTGTGCTCTGGCAGCACGCGTGGAATAGCGATGGCATCGTGCAGCCTGCCGTTATCGAGGGCCGGGACCTCCTGATCGGCAGCGGCTCCGGACTAGCAGACAACAACGGCATGCTCCGTGTAACGGTCGCGCACGATCCCGACGGATGGCACGTGAAAGAGCGTTGGACCTCGATTGGGCTGAAGCCCTACTTCAACGACTTCGTTGTTCACGAAGGCTACGCCTTCGGCTTCGATGGCAGTTTCCTCTCGTGTATCGATCTGAAGGACGGCACGCGCAAGTGGAAGGGCGGACGCTACGGCCACGGCCAACTTGTCCTGTTGCCCGATCAGGACCTGTTGCTGGTGCTGTCGGAGAAAGGTGAGCTTGCGCTGGTCGCGGCGGCTCCTGGCCAGTTCACGGAGCTCGCGCGGTTTCCGGCGATCAAGGGCAAGACCTGGAACCACCCAGTGCTGGTCGGTGACGTTCTGCTGGTTCGTAACAGCCAGGAAATGGCCGCATTTCGGCTCTCCCTCGCGGGCAATTGACGGAGTTGCCTTCACGGCCATCGCCGTATTTCGCAGTCTGATATCCCTTGTCCATTTTCCAAGACTGTCAAATTCAATTATAATTATAATTATAATTATTACTTATGCAGATAACGATTTACCTTTCGGATGATTTGATTCGGAAAATAGATGCATTAGCGCGAAAGCAAGGAAAGAGCCGCTCATCTCTAATTCAGGAAGCTTTGAATAGAGATTTAGAATCAAAGAAAAGTGTCTCCTATCCTACGGAAACGCTGTCGGTGTTTGGAGCCTGGAAGGACCTGAGTATCGAACAAATCGATGAATTCAGAAAAAGCTTTGCCGGAGACGTCCGGCGCATGAAGCTCAAATGATCTACGTTCTGGACACAAATACATGCATTTACTTCCTGAATGGGACATCAGTCCGCATCCGTGATCAAATCGCGTTGCGCGAGCCTTCCGAATTGGCTACCACTTCTATAACGGCTGCCGAGCTTTACTACGGAGCTTATCACTCGAAAAGAATCACCAAAAACCTGGAAGTGCTCCAAAAATTCTTTGCGAATATGCAAGTCCTTCCTTTTCACAGAAGGGCTGCAAGGGAGTTTGCCCGCTTGAAAGAAAGTCTCAGGAAGAAAAGGAAACTGGTCGGTGCGTTTGATCTTATGATTGCAGCGATCGTGCGCCGGGAAGAGGTTACGCTGGTCACACACAATACCGGTGAATTCAACAGGATAGAAGGTCTATTACTCGAGGACTGGTTTTGAAACGGGCGTTGTCATATCGATGAACAGCAAAAAGTCGAGCTGAGCGGGGGCGGCTCCCAGCTGCCGTAGCATCGTAACGACCTGTCCGCGATGATACGTGGAATGACTCACCATTTGATGGATCATTTGCCAGAGCTGATATTCCCAGATTTCGTCTTTGAAATTTTGATATTCGACCGCGTCCATCAAAGATTCATCGGATATCTTCGAAAGGAAATTCCACTGGTCCATCTCCACTTCATTCCATTTTGATTTCAGAGATTTCACATCAGGAAAATACGCCGGATCCAGCATAGATTTTGGCGATATCCCTTTCCACCGCATGAGCCACACTTCCTCGGCGGCAAGAATGTGCGTCAGAGTGTCGCGAACGGACGAGTAACTGGAGCCCAGTTCTTTCTGGAATTGTTCTGTCGTCAGCGCGCTGACAGCTTCTAAGAGCCGGGCATTTGCCCACCGGTTGAATTCGAATTGGATCAAGATAGTTGCAGTATTCATTCGACAAGAATATCAAGGATAAGCGATACTGGCAAAGGAGACAATTCCGCCGGAAGGATCGTGAGCGTACGAATAATGTAGAAGCGTGCCCGCGCTTCCGATAACTTGAACAGCCGAATAAATCGCGTAAATTCCACAGACCCGGCGAGCATTCTGATCCGCCATGACCGCGTTGTAAAACGCCTCCGCCCTTCCGGCGAGCGCGTTTTGCAAGTCGGCTTGATCCCGGTTTTGGATCTCACGAATGATGTTCTCTGAAATATCGAATCCGTCTCCAAAACGCTTGCCCACATGAGCAAGATCCGCCGCAGCAAGCACCGTTGCATCCCTGCCTTCAAGTTGGTGTTTGCAGGTTTCCAGGAAGTTTAAAATCTCCGGAGTGAGTCCGTTTTCAAAATTTCCGCATAAAACGGGCACGATTCGCACATTTGGTCCGTACAGCAAGGAGAGCATGACGATTTGAAATTCGATGGAATGTTCGGTGCGGTGCACAATTTCATGTTCCCAGGGATTCCAGGAACAGGAAGCTGCTAGTGTTTCTACAAGTTCCGCATCTGTTTCAATGGAACCGAGCGGCGTATCGAATTTTTTTCGCGTAAGAATGAAAGGCGCGGGGGGTCCGGCATGGGCCACGCCAAAAATCAATACGATTTCCGGTTTACGATAGCGGCTGAGCTGCGTGTAGGCATGCGCATAAGAATGACCGCCACGGTGGAAATCGATATGAGGGGCGATCAAACCACGTAAAGGTTTTTCCGCTTGCTCACTGGATCCGGGAAGAGTTCCAGGAGCGCCTTCTCGTGTGAACTGCTGAGCCAGAAAGGAACGGAGAGTCGACGGATCATCAGGATACGACTTGCCGGCAAGGTATGCGGCGCGGACTGGATTGTTCTGAAAATCTTGCAACACTCGATCGCGAAGCTCCCAAAAGCGTTCTGAAAACAGGAAACCGTGCTGATCGAGGGTTTCCACTGTGCTTTCAATATCATTTGAAAAAAGAAGTTGCCCGTCGAACCGCTGCGCGAATGCGTGTTGAATATCCAGAACCGATCTTTGTCCGTTCAGCATGGCCGCGATGAAAAAAGCTGCCGGTGTTAATAACAACTGTTCTTCAACAAAACCTTCGGGATCGCGCAAACAAAGGAACTGCTGCTCTTCGTGATTCACAGGATAGATATCAATGTTTCGCAACGCCGGAAAATTCATAACTTATATTAACCGCCAAGGCGCCAAGGCGCCAAGATCCATTATTATCTTTGCTTTCTTCGCATTCTTCTGTTTAAAATTAAAGGTCATTATGCGAACACCGGTTACTCATCCGAACGTGCCGCTCCTGAAATATGCGATTCGCGAGATCGTTGATGTCACTCAGAAATTGCAGGAACTGGAGCCTTCTTACTTATTTGTGCGGGAGAACATCGGAGATCCTGTTGCAAAGGGCTGGCCGGTCCCTTCATTTTTGAAACAGGTTCTCATGGATGAGATCCATCGCAAAGGAGATCTGGTTTTTGGATACTGTCATTCCCGTGGAATTCCCGAAGTGCGCAAATGGATTGTGCAATATGCAAAACGCTTTTCTCCCTCATCCACGCTCGACTACGAATATGTTTTGCTTACGAATGGTTTGGGCGCTGCCATTTCATCGTTGTATCACATGTTGCGGCGCGGAGCGCGCATTTTGCAGCCGGCGCCCTGCTATCCTTCGCATTCTTCGATGGAATCCTTCGCTGCAGGCGCAGAACCGGTCTTTTACAATCTGGATGTGGTCAGGAACTGGGAACCGGACCTGGATCACATGGAATCTCAAATCAAACGTCATCCGGAAGTGGCCGGAATCCTGATCGTCAATCCGAACAATCCAACCGGCGCCGTTTACAGTGAAGCAACTCTGGAAAAAGTCATACGGTTGGCCGAACGGTATCAGCTGATGGTGATATCCGATGAAATTTATTTTCGAATGGTTTATCACGGCCTCAAACATGTGCAGCTTACCGAGATGGCGGTGGGGCGGATTCCACTAATATTGTTACGAGGCACCTCCAAGGATGTACCCTGGCCGGGAGCGCGCAGTGGCTGGATCGAATTCCACAATGTGGATCTCGACTCGGAGTACAAATCTTACTGTGAAGCTGTGAAGAAACGTGTGCTGCTGGAGGTTTGCGCGACAACATTACCACAGACTGTCATCCCTGCAATTTATGATCACCCTGAATACGAAAATTGGAATCGCACTTACAATGCTGGCCTTGAACACAATATTGATCTGATCGCTGAGATTCTAGGAAGCACGAAAGGGCTACACACGAATCGCCCTGATGGCGCATTTTACATGATGCCGACTTTTGAAGAAGGTGTTCTCAACAATCATCAAACTCTCCCGATCAAGAATTCATCGGCGCGACAATACATTGAACATGAAGTTGCCGAGCCCGGCATGCAACCCGATAAACGCTTCGCATACTACCTGCTGGCTTCAACCGGAATCTGCGTTGTGCCCGCCTCCGGTTTCTCCTCACCGGCTCCCGGCTTTCGCATCACAACCCTCGAACGAGACGAAGTAAAGTTGAAGGACACGTACAGACGCCTCTCCCAGGCGGTCACGGACTACCTAAAATCTGCTTAATCTTGGCGCCTTTGCGTCTTTGCTTTGAATTTCCTAAGTTGCATATTGATGCAACTTCGATCTGGTCTTGACCGCCTTCCGAGATGGGTGATTCGTCTTACTGCTATTCTCATTATTGTTTTGTGTGTTTTCTGGATCGGACTTTTCGTGCATTACAGCGTGATCGTCGAAAGACATCTGAGCTCTGAGAAATGGTCGCTCCCATCCACGATATTTGCCGAACCGCTGCTGCTCAGGAAAGGAGTATCCTTTAACCGCGCCGATCTAGTCGACTATCTTCAATCTCTCGATTACTTTTTGGCCAAGCATCCGGATGTTGCGCCCGGGCAGTACAGCCTTTTTTCTGGAGGAATCCGCTTTCAGCGGCGTCCGTTTCTGTATAAAGATTCCAAAGCTCCCGTCATCGATGTTCATTTCAATTCAACAGGTATCGATCGAATTACCGATATCAGTTCGAATCAGGAGATGGATTTATATGAAATGGAACCGGTGCCGATCCGAAATCTTTTTGGAGACGAATGGGAAAAACGAACACTTGTTCCTTATCAGGACATTCCTCCACATTTGATCGATGCTGTACTTGCGATCGAAGACAGAAGATTTTTCAGACATAACGGCATCGATACCATAGGAATTGCGAGGGCATTGTGGCGAAATCTGAAATCCAGAAATGAGATCCAGGGTGGAAGCACAATCACGCAACAGCTCGCGAAGAACTTTTTTCTAACTCCTGAACGTTCCATAAAACGCAAAATCAACGAGGCTTTGCTTGCTCTTTTCATGGAACGGCGCCAGACAAAAGAGGAAATTCTGGAGCTTTATTTAAATGAAATCTATATGGGGCAGCGGGGCGCAATGAGCATTCATGGAATCGGGGAAGCGAGCCGCGTTTTTTTGCGGAAGGAAGTGAAATCGCTCACTGTTCCGGAAGGAGCACTGCTTGCGGGAATGATTCGCGCGCCCAACGCATACAATCCTGCGAAGAATCCGAAGCAGGCGCTGGAGCGAAGGAATACGGTTTTAAAAACAATGCTGGAAATGGGAACAATTACGAAGGAACAGTATGCGTCATTCTTGCGCGTTCCGGTGAAAGCATATCAATCGGATACAAAAATAAATCTGGCTCCCTATTTCGGTGATGTTGTGAAGACGCAGCTTCTCGACAAGTATTCTTCCGATACGATCTACAAACGAAATCTGAATATTTTTACTTCGTTGGATCTCGGGATGCAGCAGGCAGCGGAGGAATCGCTTTCCGCCGGTTTGAGGAATATTGACAAGAAAAGAGAAAAGCGGACTGGAAAGAAAATTCAAGGTTGCCTGATTGCGATCGAACCGCGCACCGGTTATATCAAAGCGTTTGTCGGCGGTCGTAACTATTCGAAGAGTCAGTTCAACCGGATCAATCAAGCTTTGAGACAGCCGGGAAGTGTCTTTAAGCCGGTTGTTTATGCCGCAGCGTTTGAGCGCGCTTTCACCGATCCACCTGCATTTACTCCTGCCACGCTGGTGGAAGATGGACCGTGGATTGTGAAAACCGCAGACGAAACATGGGAGCCCAGAAATTATGATGGTGAATACCACGGCGTTGTCACGTTGCGCAAAGCTTTATCGCATTCGATGAATATTGCCACAGCAAAACTTGCGAGCGCCGTTGGTTTGCGAGATGTGGCAATGCTCGGACAGCGTCTTGGGTTTGAAACGGTAAAAGCGTATCCCTCAATCGCGCTCGGAGCATTCGAAGTGAGCCCGTGGCACGTGGCGCGCGCATACGCAGTTTTTGCAAATGGCGGTATGAAGACAGAATTACGAACGGTCAAACAGGTGAAAGATCACGCGGGTGTATTGCTGGAAAGCAGCAACCGGGAATCGAAACGTGTGTTGCATCCGGAAACGGCTTATCTGATAACGGACATGCTTCGTTCGGTGATGTCTGAAGGGACAGCAGCTTCAGTTCGTTCGCTTGGTTTCACTCGTCCGGCTGCCGGCAAGACCGGGACAACCGATGAGTACCGTGACGCCTGGTTTGTCGGGTATACACCCGACCTGCTATGCGTGGTCTGGACCGGATACGATGACAATACACCTTTGAAAATGACGGGAGCTGAAGCCGCACTTCCGATCTGGGCGAGTTTCATGAAAAAAGCAACGCAAAAAATGCCGGTGAGAGATTTTGAAACGCCCGATGGTATTGTTACCGCTGTGATTGATCCTACAACAGGCTCGCTTGCCACCGGCGCCTGCCCGATGACCGAAACGGAATTGTTTATCGCCGGCACGGAACCGAATACGCAATGCATGGATCATGCATATAGTTTTTATGCTTATCGCGATTACCACCGTGACCGCTATCGTTGGCGCTCCAATGACCGCTATGAGCCGCGACGATATGCGCATAAAAGGAAAAAATGGTGGCGCCGCTTTAAGTTCTGGGATTAGCTCATAGCTCCGCAGGCGAGACGCCCGCGCTACTTTCTTTATTTTCGCCAGCCGACAGAACGAGCCCATTCATCCATCTGAAGGCGTCTTGCTTTTAAATCTGCTGGTGGTTTTTCGTCTGGCGGTATGTATGCACTCTTTTTCAACGGCGGGAGGCCCATCGTTGCGCGCCGTTCATTCACGTGTTCTGCGTCTTTGATCGCAGGGAAGGGACTCATGTGTCCATGTTCATCCCAATCCACGGAAGTCCCATAAAGCTGTTCTTTTCCTTCAAACAATCTGATTCTGTCTTCCAGGTACGCGAGCTGCCACAATGGCGCTTGTTGATTCTTTATGGCAGTTCCCAGGAGTTCCAGTGTGTTGCGCATAAACTCAGGCTCACCAATCGAGTGTTGCGCAATGCGCCACGCCGCCTCCTCACCGTCCTTGCCCACCAGATCGAGGCCCGGCCATCCGTGCTCTTGAATGATTGTTCGAAGCTGGGCTGCATTCTTTCGATGCACCGCTTCCATGCGCTGATGATAGCCCTCAAACAACGAGCCGTCTGTTGCTAACTCTTCGCGAACGCGCTCATCTTCTTCAATCAGGCGGAGCAATTGATTTCTGAGTTCGTGGTTCAATGGTGGCCCAAGATTGCGTGTGGCTGGTAAAGTTCCTGAAGAAAAGTTATTTCTCCGGAATCGAGAGTTATATCCAGAGCCCCGGCAGCTTCCGTGAGATGTTGTATTTTTGAGGCGCCAATTATGGGAGCGGTTATTCCCGGTTGGTGAAGAATCCAAGCGAGCGCAATTTGCATTCGAGAAACACCGCGATGCCTTGCCAGTTCACCGACACGATCAGCAATTTTGAAATCAGAATCCTGATAATAAAGCTTTTGTGCGTAGTCATCCGTTTTCGCGCGGAGAGTTTCTCCCCAATCCTGTTTGTTGCGATTCCCCGCAAGAAAGCCGCGGGCCAGCGGACTCCAGGGCAGCAAGCCGATTCCCTCCGCCCTGCAAAAAGGAATCATCTCTCGTTCCTCTTCGCGATAAATGAGGTTGTAATGGTTCTGCATGGAAACAAATCGTCTCCAGCCGCTCTGATCCGCTTTGTATAAAGATTGCGCGAATTGCCATGCATACATGCTGGACGCGCCGATGTACAGCGCCTTTCCGCTTCGCACAACCGAATCAAGCGCCTCCAATGTTTCTTCGATCGAAGTTTCGTAATCCCAGCGATGGATCTGGAACAGGTCCACATAATCCATTCTCAAACGGCGCAGGGATCCATCGATCGATTGTAAAATGTGTTTGCGCGAAAGTCCCTGATCGTCCGGGTCCTCACTCATCGGGAAAAATACTTTTGTCGCAACCACAAGATCTTCGCGTTTCGGCGCGAAATCTTTCAGAGCTCTGCCCAGAACCTCTTCACTTATTCCACGCGAGTACATGTCCGCTGTGTCAAAGAAGTTGATTCCGAGCTCAAGAGCGAGCTGAATAAAAGGCCGGCTCTCCGCTTCATCTAAAACCCAGGGACGCCATTGCGATGAGCCATACGTCATCATCCCGAGGCAAAGTCTGGATACTTTGAGACCAGTTTTTCCAAGTTTCGTGTACTTCATATACAAAGTAGCGCGGGCGTCTCGCCTGCGGAACTAGGTTTTGCCACGCTGGATTCCGGAAACATATATGTCACCGGATAAATGTTTCTTGGCGGCGTCACGCAATTGTTCAAGCGTGATCCCCTGAGTTAGTTGGAGCATTCGCTCCGTAAAATCCAGGCCGACTCCAAAAAAATAGTTTGCAGCGAGGTCGCTCAGGATGGCGTCATTCGTTTGCAAAATGATTTTCGTGGTGCCCGCGAACGAGGATTTTGCGCGGTTCACATCTTCCTGATTAAAACCGTCGCTGGCCAGGCGTCGAATCTCTTTTAGCAGGGCTTCGCGAGCTTGCGGTTCTTTGGTTGCTTCTGTCGCCATGTATGCAACGAAGGCTCCATGGCCAACGCGGGAACTGTCGCGCGCGAAAACCGTGTAAGCAAGCGCCTGTTTGCTGCGAAGTTCCGCAAAAAAAGTTCCGGCAAGTCCCGAAGTTACATTGCCCAGCAGTCTCAGAATCGGCCACTCAGGATTGGTGCGCACAACAGTTGGAAAAGCGAGTACGATTGCTGACTGCTTTCTGTCCCGGTACTCCACGATCTCCATTCGTGCAGACGGTATCGAAGGAGCAGGAACCACAGGCGGGACCTCACTCCGTTTGGACAGCTTACCGAAATAGTGTTCCGCCTGACTCTTTGCTTCTTCCGCTGAGATGTCTCCAACGATTAAAACAATAGTGTCGTCCGCAACAACATGTTTTTGCCACCATTCGCGCAAAGATTCAGAAGTAATCCCTGATACCGAGGTTTGATATCCGAGAGGTGGCAAGCCATAAGGATGGCTTCCATAAAGCGCCTCGCTGGCTAATTGAAAGGGTCGTTGCAAAGAAGAGTCGAGTGATCGTTTCATTGCTGCGACCTGCTCGAATCGTTCTTCGTTTACACCTTCCTGTGGAAATGACGGATTCATCAGAACGTCTGCAAGCAGCTCGATGCCTGCTTTATAATTTTTGCTCAGAATACTCAGATTCACCCCAAAGTAATCTTCCTGAATATCAAGATTCATCTGTGTTCCCAGATACTCAATCTGATTGTCTATTTCATCTCCGCTTCTTGATTTTGTTCCTTTCCGCATCGAACGAGCCAACAATTGGGTGATTCCTGCGTTCCCGCTATTTTCATAGATGCGTCCACCTTTGAAATAAACACCGGTCGAGACCATCGGCGCGCCTGGTCTTTCTTGAAGAATCAACGTAACTCCGTTGGACAGCTGTTCTTGTTTTACTTTGGAGTTTGTGGTCGCCGGCCTTACCGGTGAAGCTTGCGCGGGAAGAGGTGTTGCCGGAATTGCAGGAGGCGTGGTTGATGTTGCTTCTTGCACGGCAAGGAGAGCCTGCTCAAGTGATATTGCCGGCACTTCTTTCGGCGTGTAATGATAGAGGGTCAGATTTTCGACTGTAAGATAGCGGCGTGCGGTCTCCTGAATTTGCTCGGCTGTGATCGTGTGGATCTCTGCAAGTCGTTGCCCCATTGCTTCGTAACCGTATCGTGCTTCAGATTGCGATAACGCTTGAGCCTGTCCCAAAACATCTTGAAGTCCAAAGACAAGGTAGGATTCCAACTTGTTCTTTGCCAGTTGTAGTTCATAGGCATTCGGCCCGTGAGCTTTCAATCGTTCAACTTCAGCGAGAGTTTTGCGATCTACGGCGCTTCGGTTCTTTTCATCAAAAGATCCCTGAATCTCAAAAACTCCTATGTCATCAAAAGTGTAGTGGATCGCGTAAATCGTGCTTGCGGAATCAGGGTTTACAACATTCCGATATAGCCGGGATGATCTTCCGCTTCCAAGAATTGTGGCCAGCAGATCGAGCGTAAGTTCATCCTTATGACCAACCCCTACCGTGTGCCATCCAAAAACGGAATAGCCCTGTTTGATATCCGCGCTCGATCGTCCGTACCGGAATTCAGTTTGTAGCGGCTCTTTGGGACCATATTTTTTGTCGACCTTGCCTCTGGGAAGCTCACCAAATGTTTCTTTGGCGATGCGGACCGCTTCTTCATGCGAAACGTCTCCTGCGATGACAAGAATCATGTTTTCGGGCCGGTAAAGAGTTTGAAAGAATGCGATTAGATTCTCGCGATTGATGTTTCGCAATACCTCATTCGAACCAATCCTCCACCGTTTCATTCGGTGGTGTTGAAAGGCTATTGAATACATTCGTTCTGTGGAAAGTGCGGGAGGATTATCTAACTTGCGATTTGACTCTTCGATGACCACCTCGGCCTCTTTTTTCAATTCTTCTGGATTAAAAAGAGGATTCATAATGGCATCGGATTGAATTTCCATCGCTCGACGAAAACCTTCGTAGGGAACTACAAAATAATAATTTGTGTAATCGTAAATCGTTCCGGCATTCATCAAACCACCCACATTTGCCAGTTGTTGCGCGATTTGCTCTGAGCCGGGAAATTTTTTTGAACCTTTAAAGAACATGTGTTCAAACAAGTGGGCCATTCCCGCGACTTCATCCGGTTCATTGAAATAGCCTGCCTTCACCCAGGTATTGATCGCAACAACTCCAGTGCCTTTTTGCTCGCGTGTCAGAACAGTCAATCCATTGGGAAGACTTGTTCGCTTGACGCTTTTCAAAAATTCATCCAGAGCCGTAGCTGGCCTTTTTGCAGAAACACTCGCCAGAAGCAGCGCATTGATCATCAAAATAAATATGGCAGCAAACATCACTCGGAGCATCTTTATTTCCTCCACAAAAGTATGAATTATATATGGAAGTGCAGGTGTATCGCCTGCTCCTAAAGGAGGAGCTATTCATGAAGGATTGGTTAATTTGCTTTGCATTATTGATGATTTCCCTGAATGTTTTGGGCGATGTCACACCGTCAGAAAAAATTGCTGTACGCGTGAACGGTGAAAAAACTGCAGAAGTAAGAATGCTTTACTCGGATCCGAAGTTCTATCTGGGACGCCTGGTATTCGCTCCCGGTGGTGGAGTTCCGGAGCATAATCACCCCGCGAGTTTGGAGGTCGTTTACATTCTGACAGGGACCGGTGAAATGCTAATAGCCGGGGAAAAATTCATCGTCAAAGCCGGAGGTGTTATTTCTATTCCGGTAGGAGTCAATCATTCGTTCCGCAATACAGGCTCCGAACCGGTGGACGGGATCCAGGTGTATAGCCCACCGGGACCCGAAGAAAGATTTAAAGCCTGGAAGACTAAGGAATGAGGAGGCCAAAATTAGTTAACTTTGTCAACTATTTTTTCCTCTTGATTTTCCTGCTATGCGTCGCCGTTCAATACAACGATCTGGATCCGTTCCGTTGGATTGCGATCTATGGAGCGGCGCTGATCTGCTGCATTCTGTTTGCGGCCAGGAAACTTCCGCTCTATTTATCCGCCGGCGTAGGATTGGCCGCTTTGATTTGGGCTGTTTTTATTTTGCCGGAAGTCTGGGGACAGACCATTCCGATGCATGAAGTTTTTGCAACCATGCATATGCTCAGTCCAGGAGTCGAAGAACTCCGTGAGATGGGTGGCCTTTTCATAGTCTCTTTCTGGATGCTAATACTCACTGTAAAAACTCATAGCGTTTCTCACGCTTCAATACGATAATTAGCAGTCGTTTGAACCTTGAACCCTTGAACCCTTAATCATGATTGGCTCGCTCGTATCGCACTACCGCATCATCAAGAAAATTGGTTCTGGCGGAATGGGAGAAGTCTATCTTGCTGAAGATACGAAATTGGACAGGATTGTCGCGTTGAAGATTCTTCTTCCGGGTATGGCGAGTCAAAAAGAGCGGATGGCTCGTTTTGTTCAGGAGGCGCGCGCAGCTTCTTCTCTCGATCATCCGAATCTCGCGACGGTATATGAAATTGGCGATGCCGAAGGAACCCGGTTTATCGCCATGCAATATGTCGAAGGCCAAACATTGAGTGACAAACTCCGTCAGGGCCCTCTGCCAATTAGCGAAGTCATTGATATTGCCCTCCAGATTGTGGACGCTCTGAACGAAGCGCATTCGAAAGGGATTGTTCACCGGGATCTCAAGCCTTCCAACATCATGATTACACCGCGAGGACAGGCAAAAATTCTGGATTTCGGATTGGCCAAGTATTCCGGATCCGAGTTTCATCGCAGCGCGCCGAATACGGAGCCAGGAATTATCCTGGGTAGCATCCAATATATGAGTCCCGAACAATCTCTGGGCCGGGATATTGACCGTCGCACCGACTTCTTCTCATTTGGCATCGTTCTGTATGAGATGATCACCGGCAAACTGCCGTTTCGCGGAGAGACTCCCATGGAAACCCTGAGCAAGATTCTCAGCGATCAGCCGGAGCCTTATGGGAATTTGCAAATTCCGTGGGAAGTCCAACGTATTATCGGGAAATGTTTGGAAAAGGAACCGGATCGCCGTTATCAAACTGCGAAAGATTTAATGGTGGATCTGAACAATCTGAAACGGGACACGGAATCCGGGAGATATTCTACGGAGCGGCATATCGCTCTCCCACGTCCTCTTTTCCGCCGAATCGGAACAGGATCCGTGCTTCTCCTTCTGATTGCGGCCGCAGCCGTGTGGTTTTCCGTGCGTTCGGATCGGGTTCAACAAATTCATTCCCTTGCGGTGCTCCCATTTTCGAATGAGAGCAAAGACACCGGAACGGACTATTTGAGTGATGGAATTACCGACAGTCTGATCAATCGTTTGTCTCAACTGCCGAATTTGAAAGTGCTTGCGCGCGGCACCGTTTTCACATACAAAAACAAAGTTGTGGACCCGCGTGACGTAGGACGCGAACTGCAAGTCGACGCGGTCGTAACGGGAAGCATTTATCAGCTTGGTGAGGACTTTCGGGTGCAGGTAAGTCTTGTGAGCGCGGCTGATGGCGCTCAAATGTGGGGTAAACAATACAACAGAAAGTTGTCCGACATCTTTCAAGTGCAAACGGATATTTCGAGTGAAATCACGCAGGAAATGCGTGTGAAGCTGACCGGCGAGCAAGAACAACAACTGCAAAAGAATTACACGGAAAACGTAGAGGCTTACCGGCTTTATTTGAAAGGACGTTATTATTTGAACAGAAGAAATGAAGAATCCTTTCTGAAAGCAATTGAGAGTTTTCAGGAGGCGATCGCCATGGATCCAGATTACGCTCTTGCCTATGCCGGTCTTGCGGATTGTTATGCACTTTTGAGTAATTGGGGATTCTGGCCCGCAAAGGAAGGATATCCAAAAGCTAAAAACGCCGCTCTGAAAGCGCTTTCTCTGGATAATTCGCTTGCAGAAGCGTACATATCGCTGGCAACAGTCAAATCCAGTTACGAATGGAATTGGAAGGAAGCAGAGGCCGATTTTTTGCGCGGTCTCCAGCTGAATCCCAGCTATGCTACCGGGCATCTCTGGTATTCCTTTTACCTGCTCTTGATCGGGCGAAACGAAGAATCTCTTAAGGAAGTCCAGCAAGCGCAGGTGCTGGATCCGCTTTCGCTGATCATCAATGCAAATCGAGGTTATACGCTTTATGTTTCGCGACGTTATCCCGAGGCGCGCGAAGCGATAGAAAAAACTTTGGAATTGGATCCGAATTTTGCGATCGCTTATGAATATCTCGCTTACACGCAAGTCCAGCAAAAGAGATATTCCGAAGCAGTTCAATCGCTGCGAAAGGCTCTCCGGATTTCACCGGACAATCTAACCTTTCAGTCGGATCTTGCCAGCGTGCTGGCGCTGAACGGTCAAACAGAAGAAGCGAACTTGATATTGAATGAGCTTTTGGCTCAAAAGGGTTATGTTCCACCTGTCGATATTGCAGCGATCTATATCAGTCTGGGGAACAAGGAGAAGGCGCTGGAGTGGCTGGAAAAAGCGTATGAGATGCGAAACGATCAAATCACTTACATTAACAAGGAACCACGTTTCGATCTGTTAAGAAGCGACCCCCGCTTTCAAGATCTTCTCCACCGCATCGGCTTCTAATCAAAGTAGCGCGGACGTCTCGTCTGCGTTATTCATACCTGAGCGCGACGATCGGATTGACTTTTGATGCGCGACGCGAAGGAATGCAGCACGCGAGAATCGCTGCAAACGTGATGAATCCAATTACGATGGTAAACACCGCCGGGTCGGATGAGTTGGTTTCGTACAACATACTCCGCATCAATCTGGTGAGAGCGAAACTGAAAGCGATCCCGATCAAAATTCCGGCAGCGATCAACTTTGAGCTTTGTTTCAATATGAGCTTGAATACATCACCCGCGTTCGCGCCGAGAGCCATTCTGATACCCATTTCCTGCGTCCGCTGAAGAACCGTATGCGAGAGCACTCCGTAGATCCCGGCAAGCGCAAGAATCAATGCAACTACCGCAAGTGAAACAAGCAGCATCATGCTAAAACGCGCTCTTGCTGTCGAATCGCCAACCCAGTCTTGCAGAAGCCGCACATCTGCGAGCGGGAGATCCCGATCCATGCTGTGCACGATCGATGCGACTGTAGATACCGGAGACAGCGGATCGCGTTCTGTACGAATCACGATATTCATAAAAGAATAAGCGAGCTCTGTGTGCGGCCAGTACACCGAAGCTTTCGCCTCTTCCTGGATGTCGTCATGTTTCAGATTGCCAACAATGCCAATAATCTCACTCGGTTCGTTTTCATCGCGCATAAAAACCGTAATTCTCTTTCCGATCGGATCCTCACCCGGAAAATACTTTTGCGCGAGAGTTTCATTGATGATGACAACGCGTCTCCTTTGTACCGTTTCATCCCGTGTAAAAATACGTCCCCGTTTCAGCGGGATTTGCAATGTTTTAAAATAACCGTCATCGACCACAAATACCTGTGTGACCGGTTCCTGGTCCGGCAACGGTGTCGGTTTCCCGCTGATGTGAAATCCGGTTCCCGCAGTGGATCCAGCAAATGGCAGAAAGCTAACCATTCCTACGGATTGAACACCCTGCATATTTCGCAGCCGCTCCATCAAATTGTGGAACCATGTGATGACTTGCGCGTCTTCGGTGTATTTCACTCCCGGCAGCTGAACGCGGAAAGAGAGAACCTGTTTCGGATTGAATCCTGGATCAATATTGGAAAGACGCCAAAAACTCTGGATCAAGAGCGCTGCGCCAATCAACAAGACGAGTGTTATGGAAAGCTCCGAAACAACAAGTAGATTGCGGATTCGACCGCTATCACCGGTCGTGCCTCTGCTTCCTTCTTTCAACTGTTCATTTAAATCAGTTCGAGATGCGCTGAATGCCGGAACAATTCCGAACACCAACCCTGTTATCACGGAAAGACCAAGAGCGAACAGCAGGATTACCCAGTTCAAAGCGACATTACCGAAGTCAATGCCGGCACGATAGCCCAGGACTGTGAGTGCATTGACTCCCCATATGGCCAGCAAAACTCCAAGAAGCCCGCCAATCACGGAGAGTAGAACACTTTCCGTTAGCAACTGGCTGATGATGCGTCTTCTGCCTGCGCCCAGTGCCGAACGCACCGCAATCTCACGCCGCCGCGCAATCGCTCTCGACAATAACAAGTTCGCAACATTGGAACAAGAAATCAAAAGAACAAATGCTACTGCCCCAGCGAGTATCCAGAGCGGTTTGCGAAGATCTCCCGCAATTTGTTCACGAAGTGCAATGACGTTTGCTCCCCAACCTGCGTTGAATTCATAAAATTGCGATTCCAGCCGCTTCGCAACAAGTTGCATATTCGCCTTTGCCGCTTCTATAGTTACATTCGGTTTCATGCGGGCGACAAGTGACAAAGAACGTCCACGGCGTATTCGTTGTTCGGGCTGAATAAAATACAAAACCCATAATTGCGGCGGCTTACTGGTCATCCACCCTTGAGGTTTTACAAACCATTGAAATCCTTCCGGCATTACGCCGAGAACCGTACAAGGACGTCCGTTCAGGAAGATCTTCTTGCCAATTACGTTTTTGTCACGGCCGAATCTTCGCTGCCACAATCCGTAAGTAAGCACAACAATTCTATCCTCTCTACCGTCATCTGCAGGAAGAAAGGTTCTTCCTAAGATTGGATTCCTTCCAAGGACCTTGAAGAAATTGGACGTCACGTACTGAATGGGAATTTCCTCCGGTTGGTTCTCGCTGTTGAAATTTACGGCCGAGTTTACATAAGCAGCCATGTCCGTAAAAACACTGTTCTGCTTTTTCCAATCGTAGAAATTCGCGGGATTCGCGACATTTTGCATGGAACCGGTGCTGCGATTTGTTTCCCAAACAGTGACCAGTTGTTCTGCTTCGTGGTAGGGAAATGGTTTCCACAAAATCGCGTACAGCACGCTGAACAGCGATGTGTTTGCGCCGATGCCTAACGCGAGCACAAGCAAAGCGATGAAAGTGAATCCGGGTTTGTTCGTAAAATTTCGAAATCCGTATTTCAAATCCTGAAAAAAGATGTTGATCATAAAATTGCAAAAAACATAAGACTAAATGTTTTGTCCGTATCCGGAACTTTTTTTCCCACAACCGGACAATTTCTTAGTCCCAGTTGTTATGAATGCGCATGCTAATCAAGTCATCCACATCCGGGTTCGTCTTTTTATCCTCCTGAACACGGCGAATAAAGGAGGGACTGACGTTATGAATTCTCATTTCCACTAGTTTATTTGCGGAAACATTTTCATAGCCTAGCTTTTTCAATTCGCGTACGAATTCCGGCGTAACACCATGAATTTGAAATTCCACCAGTTTATTTGCCGTGAGCGTGTCGTATCCCAGACTGCGAAATTCCTTGACTCTGTCCGGAGATACTCCATGAATGCGGAACTCAACCAGCTTGCTTGCAGATAAATCCTGATAGCCTGCTTCATTCATTTTGCGGACAAATTCAGGGCTCACGCTATGAATTCTCATTTCTACCAGTTTGTCAGCGGCAATGTCCTTATAGCCAAGCGAGGCCATCGCGCGGGCATATTCGGCTGAAGCCCCGTGAATCTTCATTTCAATGAACTGATCCAGGTCTAGACCGCGATAGCCCAATTCCCGGAGATCGCGAATGAACTTCGTATTGACATCCAGCATCGCCATTTCGTATTGCTTTTTCGAACTCATGCCGGGGTAACCGAGGTCAGACATTTTAGACGCGAAAGTCTTATCGGCTTGAAATTCATACTCGCCGCGACCGTATCCACTTTTAAAGCTGCCCTTGCATTCAAAAATACCTGCTTCCCGAACTAGCTGAAAAATTACAGAACGGGAATCGGACAAAATGATTTCCAGAGTCAGGCCCCTGAACGCTTCAATAGCCACGCGGAAGCCGTTGTTGTTTCCTTTACGATAAAACTGCATTTGCAGCGTTTGGTCTTTTGCGACATATTCTGCTTCCCAGAGTCCGCTATAGCCGGAATCTTCAACAGCACCAAGCAAACTGACCGTTACAAATGCAAGAGCGAACACGACAAAAATCCATTTCTTCATGATGTTCCTCAATTTTTCAATAAATCTGCGTCATGCAAAACACTTGCCAAATAAATAGACCACCTGTTCAGAAAAATGGTTGCTGCTGTACAATGAGAACTTTTGGAGGCATTGATGTTGAGACGTTCGATCATCTTTTTTCTGGGCTTCATTTGTTTTTACTCCGTTCTTTATTCTGAAACGGTTGTTCATGCCAAGAAATATGACCGGTTGATTATTCGGAATGCAACGGTCATAGAAGGAAATGGAACTCCTGCCTGGGGACCCGCGGACATTGTGATTGAAAAGAACAAGATTGTGGAAATCGTTCCGCTCGATCCGGTGGCGATCAAGGAAGGGAAAGGAAAGCGACCGGAAGGGACCACCGAAATCGATGCGACCGGTAAATATGTGATGCCCGGTTTGATCAACATGCATGGCCATGTTCAGACGGAGCGAGGCGGCAAACCGATGCCGGTGGATTACTGTTTGAAATTGTGGCTGGCCTGCGGAATCACGACGATTCGTGATGTTGGCAGTGAAACAAAGGACACCGTTGCTCTGCGTGAAAAAAGTTTGCGAGGGGAAGTCGAGGCTCCACGGATCTATGTCTACGGTTATTTCGGAACTCAACCGTATCCAAAAAATCAAGACGAAGCTCGAGCAAGAATTCGTGAGCTGAAAAAAATGGGCGCGGACGGAATCAAGATTACAGGAACGGACCGGGATATTCTCGAAGCTCTGGAGGATGAAGCAAAGAAATCAGGTCTCAGAATTGCGCATCACGTCGGAGTGGAAGAAACCAACGCGCTGGATGATATCGAGTTAGGAACGACAACAATTGAACACTGGTATGGGGTTCCGGATGCCGCTATTTTGAGCGGTCGGCAGAATTTTCCTTCCACTTATAACTACAACAATGAAGTCGATCGATTCCGGTACGCCGGCAGGTTATGGCGAGAAGCAGATTGGGACAAGCTGATGAAAGTGTTGGACCAGATGATTGCTGCGAAGGTTGCCTGGGATCCGACCCTTGTGATTTATGAAGCGAGCCGTGATTTGCAGCGCGCTCAAACGCAGCCTTGGTTTCAAGACTACTTGCATCCTGTGCTCGCGAGCTATTTCAAACCGGATCCCGCGCATCATGGTTCTTACTTTCTGCAATGGAGTTCCACGGATGAAACTTTCTGGAAAGAGAATTACAGAATTTGGATGAAGGCACTGCGCGAATTTGAGCAGCGCGGAGGCGTGATTACAACAGGAGAGGATGCAGGTTTCATCTACCAGATGTACGGTTTTGGTTTGATTCGTGAACTGGAGCTTCATCAGGAAGCGGGTTTTCAACCTTTAAAGGTGATCCAGCATGCCACCGGCAATGGCGCAAAAATTCTCGGCGAAGAGAAGAAAATTGGTAGAGTCCGCGCCGGTCACCTTGCCGATCTCATCATTGTTAATGGGAATCCGCTTGAAAACCTTAAGGTGCTTTATCCAACCGGTATCGATGAAGTGCGCGATGGAAAAGTTGTTCGATCCGGCGGTGTTGAGTGGACCATCAAAGACGGCATTACTTATCATGCGCCAACAATTCTCGGTGAAGTAAAGAAGATGGTGAAAGACGCGAAAAAGTAAACGGGCGACCACAAGGGTCGCCCCTACCAGGGCAATCGCAATGCTTTGCTGAGAAATTCAAGGAGCGGGAGCATTCTCTTATAACTGGCAGCTAAATCTGTAATAAATGTCGGACTACAAACCTGTCTGTCCGGAAAGGTTTCACTCGTGACGAAATCCTTGAACTTCAAGTCTTCGATCAACGGATGATCCACGGCAAATCCTTTCGGTGGGCGAGCGAGCCGGTCGCCTTCAAGTTTTATTTTACGTCTTACCTTTTTCCATTCATCGGCGCGATTTGCAATTGCTGTTCTGATCGCAAGCAAAGCGGGTGAATCCGGATGCCACACGCCGGAAGCGGTAAAACACTGTCCAGGTTCCAGGTGCAAATAAAAACCCGGCACATGCACTTCTTTCCCCGCTTTGTGATGAGGAAAGTGAGCGGAGGCCATGGTTTTGTAAGGACTCTTATCCTCTGAAAAACGAATATCCCGGTAGATACGAAACATCGATCCGCCTGTGGGTTTCGGATCGGCAACGAAACGCGGATGAACCTTATGAAGATGCGAGGCGAAGTCAGCGATGAATTGCAACATCGGCTGTTTCACCTTCGTTTCGTACCGTTCTTTGTTTGCTTGAAACCATTCGCGGTTGTTGTTCTGCTTCAACTCGCGCAAAAATTGGAACAATCCCTGATCAAAATGTGCTTTTCCCATAGCCGTTTATTTTACCGCAGAGACGCGGAGACGCAGAGTTAAAAGATTTTTGTTTGTTTTTCTCTGCGCCTTTGCGTCTCTGCGTTAAAATTCTGGCTGTTCGATTATGGGACGATGATTCCCACTATCGAACGTGAAATGGCCAAGTTTCCGGCGAGAAACGGATGGCATGACGGTTGCTAGTAGAAAGTCATGAGCAATGAGCAACGATCTCATAGCTCATTACTCATAACTTTGGCACTCATTTTTGGAGGATGAATCATTGGATATACCGAGAAAAGCCCCGAACCGGAAATTGCGACGCATCATTATTGCCGGCGCGGGCGTTATATTACTTGCCGCGATTACACTTGGATTGTCACAGTTAAAACCAGCGGCGCCTAACGTTGAAAAAAACACCGTATGGGTGGACAAAGTAAAACGTGGATTGATGTTGCGTCAGGTCCGCGGCACAGGAACACTGGTCCCTGAGCTGGTGCTATTCATTCCGGCCGCAACCGAGGGACGAGTGGAGAGAATTCTGATTCTGCCTGGATCCGTTGTTACCGCGGACAGTGTTTTGCTGGAGCTGAGCAATTCAGAATTGGAGCTTGCTGCGCGCGATGCCGAGCTGCAACTTCGCGCGGCGCTCGCGGAATTTGAGAATATCCGCGCCAAGCTCGAAAGCGAAAAAATGGATCAGGAAGCAATAGCCGCGCAGGTAAAGTCTGAATATCTGGCAGCGCGTCTTAGAGCAGAAGCTGATGAATCGCTGGCAAAAGAAGGATTGGTGCCGGATATCACATTAAAAATATCAAAAGGGAAAGCAGAAGAGCTTGCGCTTCGCTACGAGATCGAAAAGAAGCGTCTCGGCGTAAGTGAGGGAGCGATCAAAGCGCAGATCAACGTGCAACAAACCAAAGTGGACCAGATGAAAGCGCTCTATCAGTTGCGCAAGGAACAAGTGGCAGCGTTGCGCGTTCGGGCCGGTACCGATGGCGTCCTGCAACAATTGCCGGTGCAGGTGGGTCAGCGGGTTACCCCTGGGGCAACTCTCGCAAAAGTTGCGCAACCTGAAAAACTAAAAGCAGAGCTGAAGATTGCTGAAACTCAGGCAAAGGACATACTGATCGGGCAGGTGGCAAGTGTGGATACGCGCAATGGAGTTATTCCCGGCCACGTGATCAGAATCGACCCTGCCGTCCAGAACGGCACCGTGACTGTGGACGTTGCATTGGATGGCCCACTACCAAAAGGCGCCAGGCCGGATCTAACAGTAGATGGGACCGTGGAACTGGAACGTCTGGAAAGCGTCTTATATGTGGGGCGCCCTGCTTCGGGACAGGAAGAGAGCGCAATCACGCTTTTCAAAATCGATAGAGATGGAGTGACGGCGCATCGAGTGAAAGTAAAACTCGGACGAAGTTCAGTGAACACAATTGAAATCATCGAAGGACTTTCGGAAGGGGACTCCGTGATACTCTCCGATATGTCTCAATGGGATGAGTTCGACCGTATCAAACTCAGTTGATAGTGTGCAATAGCTACTAAGGAGAAAAAAATGACCGATCAAACACTGATTAACCTGGAAGGGGTAACGAAAGTATTTCTTACGGATGAAGTGGAGACGCACGCGCTTTCCGGCATTCATCTCATGATCAAAAATGGAGAGTACGTATCCATCGCCGGACCTTCCGGCTGCGGCAAATCTACGCTGCTTTCTATTCTGGGATTGCTGGATACTCCGACAGAAGGAAAATACTTATTGAACAACAAGTCGGTTGAAACACTATCCCTCTCCGAACGGGCGCGCGTGCGAAATCGTGAGATCGGTTTCATCTTTCAGGCTTTTAATTTGATCGGTGATTTGACTGTTTATGAAAACGTTGAGCTTCCTTTGACCTATCGCGGATTGCCTTCCTCCGATCGAAAAAAGATGGTTCATGAAGCTCTTGAAAAAGTGGGGATGTCGCATCGCACCAAACATTACCCTTCACAGCTCTCCGGTGGACAACAACAGCGCGTCGCTGTGGCGCGCGCGCTTGCGGGACACCCTTCGATTCTGCTCGCAGATGAACCTACAGGAAACCTGGATTCAAAAAATGGACAGGCCGTAATGGACTTGCTTCGTGATTTGCATCGTGAAGGAGCAACCATCTGTATGGTTACGCATGATCCCCGTTTTGCGCGCTATGCAGAACGCACCATTCATCTGTTCGATGGCCGCGTGGTGGAAGAGAGCGAGAGCATGGAAGAAGCAGCGGTAGTTTCATAGCTCGGGCTTATCGCCTTTGCATTGCTATACGTCTGATGTTTGTTTTTCTGCAAAACACGCAATTAGCTGCGTGTAAGAAGGGAGATATGGAGATATTTGAGATGTGGAGATGAAAAAAATAAAAATTATCTCCTTATCCCCGTCATCTCCTTATTTCCCCTTCTTACACAGCGTTGCCGCTTTGCGCCTTTGTGTTGAGTTTCGAATCAAATGAACAGAATCTTGCAGGACCTGCATTATGCGTTTCGCATGATGCGAAAAAAGCCAGGCTTCACGATTTTTGCCATTCTAACGCTTGCCTTAGGTATCGGAATCAACACCGTCGTTTTCACGATTGCGAATACCATTTTGCTGCGGCCAATTCCCGCGACAGATCCTGATGAATTAATCCGCATCTATCAAAAGACAGCGGAAGGCGCAGTGCAACTACGTTTTTCGT
>JAKEFK010000134.1 GCA_022616075.1 bacterium | reverse complement strand
TCGACGATGCACTGGGGCATCGACTGCGTCGCGGCGCCTCGCATCTGCCTGCCCGGCGCTCGCGCCATATGTCATCATATTTATGGGAAGGGACACTAAGTCGCCAAGAAATAAAAAACAACTTCCTGATTATCTTGGTGGCTTGGCGGCTTGGCGGTTTATTTCCGAATGATATACGAGCAGTAGGTTTGCCCCTTTAGGATGTGGTGGTCCCGCTCGACCTTTGCCTGAAGAAGGTCGGAAAGATATTGTTTTTCACACGAGCAGGCCTGGGGATATTCGCGCGCCACTTTTGAAATCGGACAATTGAGGAGCCGGATCACGAATTTGTTATGACCGAGCTGCTCGCTTTCCACCATATAGTCATTCTGGTTCAGAATCTGGCACAGGGCATGCACCCGTCCTCCGAGGTCCTTTCCTTTCATCTTTTCACGGTTGCTGTTTGCGGATCGCCGGAAGCGCGTTTCAAAGAACTTGCGAATGCGCGCAGAGCCTTCTCGCGCCCCAAGGTCTTCCAGGAATTCCATCAGGAGACGGCCATAATTCTTGGGGAAATATTCTTCGGCGTTATCCGTCAGCTTGAATACACGCAAGGGCCTTCCCCGTTTGGCTTGCCGGAGCAGCTCTGAGGCTACGAGATCCTGATCCACCAGCGCGGCAAGCGGACGGTGCACAGCCATCGGAGTGACGTTGAGACTCTTGCAAAGCGCATCAATCGTCATGCCCGCTTCGCTTTTCTTCAGCAAGTAGAGAATTTGGCGCGAAGCTTCACTGATCTCTTTCATGAGATTTATTATGGTCCCTTTGCTTCTATTTGTCCAGTCGAAAGTAGAATTATTAGACTAATATGTATATAAAATCTATTATTACTTGACAATAAATAGGAGAAGCACTAAGCTGAACTTGATATGGCAAAAGCAAAAGAGATCCAGGAGCTGACCGACCGGGAATATCAGTACGGGTTTGTCACGGACATCGAATCCGAATCGATGCCTCCCGGATTGAATGAGGACGTGATCCGCTTTATCTCTGCTAAGAAAAATGAGCCTCCCTTCATGCTGGAATGGCGACTGCAGGCGTATCGTTACTGGGCGAGACTCGAAGCCGCAGAAGCCGAGCCGAAATGGGCCAATATCCATTACGATCCGATCGATTATCAGGCCATTCGCTATTATTCGTCCCCCAAGAAGAAGCCGGCAAGTCTTGCGGAAGTCGATCCGGAGCTTCTCGCCATGTATGAAAAACTGGGAGTCCCGCTCAAGGAGCGCGAGATACTCGCGGGTGTAGCAGTGGATGCGGTCTTTGATTCTGTTTCTGTAGCGACGACTTTTAAAGAAAAACTGGCGGAAATGGGAATCATTTTTTGTTCGTTTTCAGAGGCTGTTGAAAATCATCCCGATCTGGTAAAGAAATATCTTGGTTCGGTGGTTCCTTACACCGACAATTTCTTTGCCTCTCTCAACGCTGCCGTATTCAGTGATGGATCCTTTTGCTACGTTCCGAAGGGTGTGCGTTGTCCGATGGAGCTTTCCACCTATTTCCGGATTAATGCAGCCGAAACCGGTCAGTTCGAAAGAACACTGATCGTGGCGGAAGAAGGAAGCTACGTGAGTTATCTGGAAGGATGTACCGCACCGATGCGCGATGAAAACCAACTCCACGCCGCGGTTGTCGAGCTCATTACGCTCGATGATGCGGAGATTAAGTATTCCACGATTCAGAACTGGTATCCGGGAGATAAAAAAGGAAAAGGTGGAATTTACAACTTCGTGACAAAACGGGGCAAGTGTTCCGGACGTAGATCGAAAATTTCCTGGACTCAGGTGGAAACAGGATCGGCGATTACCTGGAAATATCCCAGCTGCATACTTCAAGGAGATGACTCGATCGGTGAATTCTATTCGGTGGCCCTGACCAACAATTATCAGCAGGCCGATACGGGAACTAAAATGATCCATATCGGAAAAAACACGCGAAGCACCATTATTTCAAAAGGAATCTCAGCAGGGCATGGCAACAATACTTATCGGGGGCTTGTCCAAATTCAACCGCAGGCCAACAACGCGCGGAATTATTCTCAATGTGATTCTTTGCTGCTGGGAGATAAATGTGGCGCGCATACCTTTCCTTATATAGATGTGCGCAACAACACAGGTGTAATGGAGCATGAAGCTTCCACTTCCAAAATCAGCGAAGATCAGTTGTTCTATTGCAAGCAAAGAGGCATTTCCGCTGAGAGCGCAGTCAATTTGATCGTCAGTGGCTTCTGCAAAGAAGTATTCAAAAAGCTTCCGATGGAGTTTGCTGTGGAAGCGCAAAAACTGCTGAACGTCAGTTTAGAGGGTAGTGTAGGATAAACAAAGTAGCGCGGGCGTCCCGCCTGCGAAATCCGCAGACGAGACGTCCGCGCTACTTTGCTGGAGAAAACAATCAATGTTAGAAATCAGAAATTTGCATGTGGCGGTGGAGGGCAAGAAGATTTTGTCCGGAATCAATCTATCGGTTCGTGCCGGAGAAGTGCACGCCATTATGGGACCTAACGGTTCCGGAAAAAGCACGCTGGCTCAAGTGCTTGCGGGACATCCTTCGTATGAAGTACTCGAAGGGGAAGTTCTTTACGAAGGGAAGAACCTTCTGGAAATGATTCCGGAAGTGCGCGCGCGGGAGGGTGTATTTTTAGCGTTTCAGTATCCTGTTGAGATTCCTGGTGTGATGAATTTCCATTTTTTGAAAGCGGCGGTCAATGAGATCCGCCAGCACCGGGGATTGGAGGAGATGGATGCGATGGAGTTTTCCCAATTTCTGGATGAGAAGATCAAGCTGGTCGAAATGGATCCCAATTTGATGAACAGGCGTCTGAATGAAGGATTCTCCGGCGGAGAAAAAAAGCGAAATGAGATCCTTCAACTCGCTGTGCTTGATCCCAAACTCGCGATTCTGGACGAGACGGATTCAGGCCTGGATATTGATGCGCTCAAGAGCGTGGCCGCTGCGGTGAACAAACTTCGCCGGCCGGATAACGCAATGTTGATTGTGACTCATTATCAACGTTTGTTGAACTACATCACACCTGATTTTGTGCACGTTCTTTTTAATGGACGGATTGTGAAGTCGGGCGATAAAGAGTTGGCGCACGAACTGGAAGCGAAAGGCTACGACTGGATCAAGGAAGAGGTAGGTGCAGCTTGAAGACAGAAGTTTGGCCGGAAGTTATTCATCACTTGCGGGAGCAAGCTGCCGATGCGCACCGGACGCTTCCGTTTCCCACGACTCACGATGAAGATTGGCGATTCACAAACGTCGCTCCCTTTTTCAAAAAACCCTTTAACAAAGTAGCCCGGACGTCCCGTCCGCGTGAGCTATCTGCCAGACCCCTGGTCCCTGAAGGCTGGCAAATAGTTTTTGTCGACGGCCATTACTCCGAGGACCTTTCTCACGTTCCTGCAGATTTCATCGTTGGAACAATAAATGGAGCATCCGGATGGGAGGATCATTTCGGTAAACTGATCCCGTTCGATAAAAATGCTTTTGTTGCATGGAACACGGCATCGTTCCAGGATGCAGCGTTTATTCAAATTCCGGATGGTTTCATCCCCGAAAAACCGGTGCAAATAACTTTTGTGAATAGCGGAACTCCGGATTCGGTCACTTTTCCACGCATTCTGGTTACAGTTGGTAAAGAGAGTCAACTGACTCTTCTGGAAATGCATATGACCTTGAACGGTGCTCGCTATTTCACCAACGCGGTTTCGGAAATTCTGCTGGGAGAATCCGCAGTCCTTCAACACGTAAAGTTGCAACAGGACAGCTTCCGCAGCCTGCACATCGCTTCCTCCCATGTGCTTCAGGAGCGAAACAGCTCTTATACGTCGCTGGTTATGACGATAGGTTCCGAGCTTTCCCGCGAGAATTTGAAAGTCACGCTCAACGGTGTCGGCGGTGATTGCACTTTGAACGGCCTTTATCTGATCGGTGACAATCAGCATGCGGATCATCACACGACGATCGATCACGCAAAGCCCCATGGCACTAGCCGCGAACTGTACAAGGGCATTTTGAGCGGCAAATCGCGCGCTGTATTTAATGGAAAAATCGTTGTTCGAAAAGATGCGCAAAAAACCGATGCGGAGCAGACGAACAAAAACATGCTTCTTTCTCCGGGAGCAAGGGTGAATACAACTCCCCAGCTGGAAATTCTGGCTGATGACGTCAAGTGCCGTCATGGCGCCACCATAGGCCATCTGGATGAAGATGCGCTCTTTTACTTGCGCACTCGTGGACTGGCCGAACGAATGGCGCGCACTTTATTAATGAAAAGCTTTTTGCAGGATGTAACTGGACGCCTTCCGGAAGCAACGATTCGCGAAGCGCTGGATGAGCTTGTGACTTCCCGCCTTGCGAAGTTTACAGGAGAAACAATATGAACTTGGAGCATGTTCTCGAAGGTGCGCCTTTCATAGAACCGATTACGCCCGAAGAATTTGATGTTGAAAAGATCAGAATCGATTTCCCGGCGCTTCATCAAAAGATTTATGACAAACCACTCGTGTATCTCGACAACGCAGCCACAACGCAAAAACCCTTGTCTGTGATCAATGTCATTCAAACTTATTATGTGTGCAGCAACGCCAACGTGCATCGCGGGATTCATTTTTTGAGCGAGCGCGCAACACGCACTTATGAGTATGCGCGATCAAAGGTCCAACGCTTTTTGAATGCTCAGGAGTCGTTTGAAATTATTTTCGTGCGTGGAACCACCGAAGCGATCAACCTGGTGGCGCAGAGCTACGGAAGGACTTTCTTGAAAGCTGGTGACGAAATCATCATTTCGGCCATTGAACACCACTCGAACATTGTTCCCTGGCAGCTGGTTGCTGAACAGACGGGCGCGAGAATTCGAGTGATCCCAGTCACTGACAGCGGTGAGCTCATTCTGGAAGAATACGAAAACCTTCTCAGCGAAAAAACAAAGATCGTAGCCGTTGGACATGTATCAAATGCGCTGGGCACTGTGAATCCCATCAAACAAATCATTCGAATGGCTCATGATTTCGGAGCGGTCACGCTGGTGGATGGCGCGCAATCTATGCCCCACATGAAGGTGGATGTTCAGGACCTGGATTGCGATTTTTATGCTTTCTCCGGTCATAAAATTTACGGTCCCACCGGTATCGGAATTCTTTATGGAAAACAGGCTCTGCTGGATAGAATGCCGCCGTATCAGGGAGGCGGAGAGATGATCCGTGAGGTCAGCTTTGATCGAACCACTTATGCAGATCTGCCCCACAAATTTGAGGCCGGAACGCCGCACATTGCAGGTTCGGTTGCTCTGGGAGCGGCCATTGATTACATCACTCATCTTGGATTGGGCAACATTGCAGCATACGAACATGAGCTGCTTCATAAAGCCACGGAAAAAGTGCGCTCCATTCCGGGTTTGAGACTGATCGGCACCGCAAAAGAGAAGTCAGCGATATTGTCATTTGTGATGGAAGGCGTGCATCCTCATGATATCGGTACGATTCTGGATCGCGAAGGCATTGCTGTCCGTGTTGGGCATCACTGCGCGCAACCCGCAATGAAAAGATTCGGATTGCCGGCCACCGCGCGTGCTTCCTTCAGCTTTTACAACACCGAGCATGAGATTGATCGATTGACAGCTGGACTGCGGAAGGTGAAAGAGGTTCTTGCGCTGTGACAGAGCTGTACGAACTCTATCAGCAGGTTATTCTCGATCACAATAAAAAGCCGCGAAATTTTCACAGGATGGAAACGGCTTCCGCAAAGTCGGAAGGCTTTAATCCACTTTGCGGAGACCGGCTTATCGTATATGTGCAACTGGAAGGAGACCAGATCAAAGATATCAGCTTTGAAGGTTCAGGCTGCGCCATCTCTAAAGCTTCGGCTTCACTGATGACTGAAAGCGTTAAGGGAAAAAGTAAAGCGGAGATAGAAGCGCTATTCAAAAGAGTTCATCAGATGTTGACCGCCCCTCCGGATACGGTGATTGATGTCGAAGGGCTGGGAAAGCTGGCTGCGTTCTCCGGTGTGCGTGAATTTCCGGTGCGCGTCAAATGCGCCACCCTCGCGTGGCACACGCTGAACTCCGCCCTGCAAGGCCAGAAAGAACCCGTCACCACAGAATGAGAATCTAACGCAGAGACGCGGAGACGCAGAGAAAAAAAATTGAAATTATTTTATTTTGAGTTTTCTCTGCGTCCCAGCGTCTCTGCGTTAAAGGAACTTTTCAAGATCACGACGGAGAGCGGAGGGAGTTGCAAGTTCACTGAAAACTTGCGGCCGTGTGATTCCATCTCATCCGCTTTGACGCTTCCGAAATTGCCAATTCCGCTGCCGCCATAAAACTCGGAGTCGCTGTTCAGCGCTTCTTCCCAGATGCCTTCCCAGGGAACGCCGATACGATAATTGTGTCTTGGGACCGGCGTGAAATTGCAAATGAAAGCGACTGCTTCCTGATCGTTCTTTCCGAACCGCAGGAAACTTAACACGCTCCGCACATTATCATTGCAATCGATCCATTGAAAACCGCGCGGTTCGAAATCTAGCTCATACAGCGCGGGTGTGTTTCTGTAGAAGCGATTCAAGTCCTGCACCCAGGAATGCAGTTGTTGATGCTCCGTGTAGTTTAACAATTCCCAATCCAGTGCCCGGTCATGGTTCCATTCCCTCCATTGGCCGAACTCGCCACCCATAAACAGGAGTTTTTTGCCGGGATGGCCTGTCATGAAGCCATACAAAAGACGCAAATTCGCGAACTGTCGCCACAGATCCCCGGGCATTTTGCTCAGCATCGATTTTTTTAGATGAACGACTTCGTCATGAGAAAAGGGGAGAATGAAATTTTCACTCCACGCGTACCAGATTCCGAAAGTCATTTTGCCGTGATGATAGCTTCGATGGATGGGATCCTTTTCCATGTAATCGAGTGTGTCGTGCATCCAACCCATGTTCCATTTCATATCGAAACCGAGTCCACCCAGGTGAACGGGCCGCGATACCATCGGCCAGGACGTTGATTCTTCTGCGATCATCAACACACCCGGGTGTTGTTCATGCACAACATGGTTCACATGGCGTAAGAAATCGATGGATTCCAGATTTTCGCGTCCACCATGTTTATTGGGAACCCACTCGCCCGGTTTGCGGCTGTAATCCAGGTACAACATGGATGCGACCGCATCCAAACGAAGGCCGTCTACATGATATTTTTCGATCCAGAAGAGAGCGTTTGAAAGCAGGAAATTGCTGACTTCCGGACGGCCGTAGTTAAAAATGTATGTTCCCCAATCCATTTGAAGACCTTTGCGCGGATCAGCATGTTCGTACAACCAGGTTCCATCAAAATAAACCAGACCATGACCGTCCTGTGGAAAATGGGACGGAACCCAATCTAACAACACGCCAATTCCGGCTTGATGGAGCTCATCGATCAGATACATGAAATCTTGCGGAGTTCCGTAACGGCTTGAGGGGGCATAGTACGCGATTGTTTGATAACCCCAGGATCCGTAGAAAGGATGTTCCATCACTGGTAGGAACTCTATGTGCGTATAGTGGAGCTTGTTCAGGTATTCGCAAAGTCGGGGAGCCAATTCACGGTAAGAATAAAAGCTTTCAGGCTTTTCAGGATCACGTACCCAGGAACCAAGATGCATTTCGTAGATATTCATAGGAGCATCACCGGCATTCTTTTGTGCGCGGTTCGCGATCCAATCCTCATCTTTCCATTCATATCCGGAAATGTCCCATACGCGCGAAGCTGTTTGGGGTACCAGCTCGGTTGCGAATGCGAAAGGATCTGCTTTGTCAATCTCAAAATCTTTGTACTGAGAGTGCACAAAATACTTATAGGCTTGCCCTTGCTGAATACCGGGAATGAAACAGGTCCAGATGCCGCTATCGGCAAAGCGATCCATGGGGTGCTCCTTTTTACTCCAATCGTTCCATTCACCCATCACGGCCATGTACGCGGCATTGGGCGCCCAGACCGCAAAGTGTACGCCGTTCTGACCTCCGGATCGCGTGAAATGCGCTCCCAATTTGTCGTAGATATGATAGTGTTTTCCTTCGTGATAAAGACGCACGTCCTTCTTGGTCAGGAAATTCGTCATGCCGCTATTGTAACTTATCGTCACTTAGAAAATTTTCCATCACCCAGATCTCACTTGTATCGGTGATCGTTCCGATAGTGATTCTTTTTCCATCCGGATGCATCCGGATGTCATGAACGTACTCTGTTTCCATTCCAAGTCTTTCGGGCTTCCCGCCTCGCGCTGAAACCCTCCAAAGAGAGTGTGGTTGATCGATGAAATCGCGTCTCCCTTGCGCAAAGATCAAACTTTGACCGTCAGGAGTCCACGTAAGGGCTGAGACATAGTCGGGAAGATTCAGATCCAGAATGCGATGACTCCCGGTTCCATCCGAGCGAAGAATGTTCAGCCAGCCGGTTCCTTTCATTACGTTGTAGCTCATGGTTGCTATCCAATGTCCATCGCGCGAAACGGCAAAAGTTGCGGCGCCTGATCCAATCTTCTTTGTTGCCCCGCGTTCCAGAGTCTTGTGCCAGATATCGCCACCTTTGTTGAGCATATAAAAAATCGCGGAACTGTCGCCTGCCCAATCATAAGCGCGAACCCAATTATTAGGAGGATCATCAACCACCTTCAACGTTTCTCCAGTTATTGTGTTTACGCGATAAAGGCCGGCTCCGGTTTGTTCATCCTTTCCATAGATCAGGATCCAGTCACCATTTGACCACCTGGTAAACAGTCCCACCATTTGCAAACCATGAGAGAATCGTTTTTCTTCGTTCGAATCCAGGGAAAGAAGCGCTAGTTGTGCCGGTGGCGCAAAATTCCAACGTTTTTCGAAAGGATTTTTTGCGGTTTGAAAAATTAAATATTTACCGTCGGGAGCGAATTCAGGACCTCCATTGGACCCCGGGAAACCGGAAGAAATCTTTACAGGTTGCCCAGCTCTCGCACTCAGTGACCCTGTAAACACATCGAAGGAGCTCATGAGGTGGGCGTAAAAAAGCGAACCATCCTTTGTGATCTTTAAGGGATAAACCTGTCCAATGTCTTTTCGAACGATGCTTGGAGAAGTGTTCTCTTTCGAGTTCTGTAATGGCAAGGACCAGGCATCGTACGTCCCGGACCGGTCGCTGGCGAAGAGGACACTTCTTCCATCCGGAGCCCAACCGAGCACGTAGTCATGAGCTTTATGCTGAATCAGGCGCCTATCCGTTCCATCTTTTATCGATAAGAGAAATAGATCGTGATTGGTGGAGCCCTTCTGCTGCGGAAAATCATACAGAATCTGTTCACCATCGGGCGAGAAATTCATTTTTCGAACGTTACCTGATTCGAGGGATTTCAGAATCCGCAGATCCGTTTTGTTAATGGAAGCAAGCGCAATGTGATTTTCATTCGTGCCTATCAAACGGACAAGAAGTTTCTGCATGTCCCTGGACCAATCCACGGGATTTGCGCAGGCCGTTTTGCTGGAGTAGAGGTTCCGCAAAGAGGAACCGTCGATGTCACTGACGCGCAAATCACAGCCAGGGTCCCAAACATGTTGAACCGAGTATGCCACTTTTTTTCCGTCCGGGGACAAACAAGTCATACCCGGATGTGGTGTGAATTCGTGCGGAAGAAACCAGATATTCGATTGCGTAACGCGTCGTTTTTTTCCTGATTGCAAGTCAATCGCAAGAACATCCGCGGTCTGCCAATCAACATCGATTAGTATTCTTCCATCGGTTGAGACAATTCCCGGAGGAAGTCCGGTGCTTCCTTTCCAGAGTCTTTTTACCACAACTGCATCCGATCGACCTTTCGATGAAAATGTAGAACGCGCAAACCAGACTACGGCAAAGATGACGATCAACAATGCGGTTGCGAGAAGAGATCGAATTGGATTCCGCAAGACAAAATCCGGCAGTATGTTGTTCAGTGAATCCGCTTCCAGAGCATTTAAAAACTCCGTGACTGTGCGGAATCGTTTTCCCGGATCTCTATCAAGGCACCGGAGAATTGCCCTTTCCCAATTGCGTGGAAGATCAGGAACATATTTTTTGGGTGAGGGAGAATCTTCGCTTATCCTCATTGCTGCAATTGTCAACGATGGCTCTCCCTCATAGGGAAGCTTGCCTGTGATCAGTTGATAAGTCACCAGCCCTAACGCGTAAATATCGGTCCGGGAACTAACGATTCCCCGTGTCAATTGTTCCGGAGCCATGAATTGCGGGGTGCCCAGCACCTGCCCTGTCACCGTCACCGGTTCAGAATCTTTCGCGGAATCCGCGACTGCAAGACCGAAATCCGTAACGACTGCACGGAACCCGTTGCCGCTTGGAACAAGGATGATATTGCCGCTTTTCAGATCCCGATGGACAATTCCAGC
>JAKEFK010000133.1 GCA_022616075.1 bacterium | reverse complement strand
GGGGCCTCAATAGTTGTCGCAAGTAACTGACCTGTTTTCGTTTACAAACCCTACACGTTTGACTATTATTAAATATCAGGTTTCAACTGGAGGTTTCTCGTCCATGCGCAATCATCTTTTCATCGTTGGCGTTGTTGTTGTACTGGTCAGCTCCACTCTCGGAGGAGTGGTGGGTGGTAAAGTCCTGTCCAATGAAAAACTTGTTACTGAACACATGAAGCACTTTACTGCTTTGCTTGCAGTGGTGGAGGACAGCTACGTCGACAAAATTCCTACTCAGAAAGTTGTTTCGGGAGCAATCAATGGTTTGCTCAATTCGCTCGATCCTCATTCCAACTTCCTGGATGAAGAGGCGTACGCTTCCCTGCAAGAAGAGCAACACGGGTCATTTTACGGACTTGGCATAAGCATCCAGAGTATCAACGGACTTCTCACAGTGATCTCTCCTATTGAAGGAACACCTGCATACAAAGCCGGTTTGCGCGCGGGCGATATCATTTCAGAGATAGAAGGGGAACCGACCAAAGGTCATCCAACAACTGTGTTGTTGAAAAAATTGCGCGGGCCTAAAGGCACAAAAGTCACAATCACAATCGAACGCGAAGGTTGGGAGAAACCGATTCAGATGACTCTTGTGCGGGATGAGATTCCTGTAAATTCCGTCAGCTATGCATTCATGATCCGGCCCGGAACAGGTTACATCCGCATCAAAAATTTTACGGAAACAACAACCGATGAACTGGAAGATTCTTTGAAAAAACTCAAAGAACATGGGATGAAGGAAATCATCATCGACCTGCGTTTTAACACCGGCGGACTTCTGGATCAGGCGATCGATGTGTCTGACATTTTTCTGGAAAAGGGAGCGGTCGTGGTTTCCACGAAAGGGCGCATCTCGGAAGCAAATACTACTTATCGTTGCTCCAACAATAATGGATTTGAAGATTTGCCGCTGGTCGTACTCGTAAACCGCAGCAGCGCCAGCGCATCGGAAATCGTTGCCGGCGCGATTCAGGATCATGACCGGGGCGTAATTGTGGGAACAACAACCTGGGGCAAAGGTCTCGTTCAAAGCGTCTACAGACTCGGTTCCAACACTGCTCTTGCTTTAACAACGGCGCGTTATTACACACCGAGCGGACGTTTAATCCAGCGCGACTATTCCCGCTCTTTTTATGATTACTACTACACAGATCTGGGTGTCGATGAAGATCCTCAAAACCGCGAGAAAGCCTACACAGATACCGGCCGTGAAGTTTTCGGCGGTGGCGGTATTACTCCTGATGTGAAAATGGAGCAAAGAACCGCAAGCAAATTTATGGACCTCCTGAACAGCGAGTACGTATTCTTCAATTTCGCCAAACGATTCGCCGCATCCGATGAACGCAAAGTTCAGTCCGAGCTATCACCAATGACTTCCAAACTAAAAGTCATAGACCGGACTTTCCAGGTTGATGAAAAAATTCTTGATGAATTCCGTGAACATCTACGGAATACAAAAATTCAATTTACGGAACAGGACCTCCAGGACAATCTTCCTGCCATCAAAAATCAAATTCGTCAAGAAATTTTTGCTACTCTTTGGGGTTCCGAAGAGGGCTACAAAATTGCATCGAATCAGGATAAGCAGATCCAAACAGCCCTTGAAGTTTTCCCCAAAGCAGAGGCTCTTATCAAGATGAGGAAACAAAAAACAGCCAGACTTCAACCTTAGTTTCTTATGGCGAAACAGGTCAAACGGCCGGGGATGTTCGAAATCGAGTGGACCACTGTCTCGATTCGAACCCTGACGATGATTTTTTTCGCGATTAGTGCAGGCATTTTTTTCACCATCTGGTGGTTCTGGCTTCGCCACACGAACGTTCCCTACAGTGCGCCTCTTGTTCTGGAAGAGTCCGCCGCGCGGTTCATGGACTATGAAGGAAAAGTCGAGGTAAAACCCAAAGACGAATATGTCTGGAAAGAGGCCAGTTTCAAGATGGATCTTCACGAAGGGGACAGGATTCGGACTGCTCCCGATTCCTCAGCCAAAATCAAGTTCGACGATGGCACGGAAATCACGATTCAGACCGATTCCATCGTGGTGATCAGCAAGAAAATGACAAGCAACGAACGGGATAGTAATGCTCCTCTGGCTGTTGTAGAAAATGGTGAAAGCGATATCAATGCCGAAAAATCCGCGTCTCCTCCTTCCGTATCAACTTCCAGAATTCCACGGTTCAAACTGTCTCCAGGATCTACGGGTTCTGTTCGGGCCGATAATTCGACCGGCGAACATATCACCACTGTCGAAAAAGGTATCGGTGTTGTCACGGATACAACGGGCCGCACAACTCAGTTGACCACATTGGAACAATTGACGATCGAAAGAGATGACACTGCTACAAAGGTCAAGTTGCCTTTCACACCTCCCTTGATGTCCCCTCCCAAAGGACAGCTCTTTGAATTTTTGAACGAGCAAGAAATGCGGGTCGAGTTGAAATGGAGAGATGTTTCGAATGCCGTTCGGTATCACGTTCAGATTTCTGAAAGTCCTTTGTTTGGAAGAATCAGCGCGGAAAACGCCAATCTGACAAAAAGTACGATCGCGATCAAAATCCCCAAAAGTCACAAAAAGCAGTATTTCTGGAGGGTTCGCAGCATAGATACCGAGCGAAATCATAGCCCCTGGAGCGATCCATTCCAGTTTGTTGTTTATACACCGACCCCCAATGCCAAATTAACAGACTCGCTGGATAAGTCGCCTCCGCTTTTGAAAATCACTTATATGCATCCGTTCTTGCCATATATACAGGTCGAAGGATCCACAGAGGCGGATGCCTTCTTGACCTTAAATGGCCAGATCATCGACGTAAAAGAGGATGGAACGTTCGTTTATACTTATACGTTGCAGACATCTGGGTGGAATGAACTAAATTTTGTGGCAGAAGATCCTTCCGGAAATAAAACCACAGTTACTAAAAAAGTAGAATACAGGTAAAACGCCAAGGCGCCAAGAACGCCAAGGGGTAATAGAGTTCTTATTTTTGGAACTTGGCGAGCTTGGCGTCTTGGCGGTTAATATTTCACAGCATGAAGACGGCAAAACAGTCAGCGACCCGCTACAGCATCTTGATGCGGATCATTCAGGCAGCGAATGACAAACTGGATCCCAAAAATGTTATCGGCACAATCATGGACAGCATCAAGAAAATCATTCCCTGTGAAGCCTGGTCCATTCTTTTGATGAATTCGAATCAAAACGAATTGGTCTTCGAAGGGGCCCGCGGAGCTGCTGCCAAACGTCTGGCTTATGCCAAACTGAAAGTTGGAGAGGGGATTGCAGGATGGGTTGCCCTGCATGGAGAGTCTGTAATTGTGAATGACGTTACTCAGGACAGGCGTTTTAACTCGAGTTTTGATAAAGCGAGCAATTTTAAAACGCGGTCGGTTCTTTGCGTGCCGTTAATCAGCAGGGGGCAACTCATCGGGGTTGTGGAACTGATCAATCGCAAATCCGGCAGTTACCGTTTTACGCGCCGGGACTTAAATATGTTGACTACACTCCTGGGGCCGATTGCCGTATCTCTGCACAATGCTCTTCTTTTTCAGGAGACAGAAAAGCTTTCAATTACTGACGACCTTACAAAACTTTTCAATACCCGGTATATTCATTCAAGATTGGCAAAAATGATCGATGAACGGAAGGCAACACGTGAACAGTTCAGCCTCATTTTTCTGGATCTGGACGGTTTTAAGTCGGTCAATGATAGTTATGGACACCTGGTGGGAGCAAAAACTCTCGTGGAAATCGGGAAAACTATTTTTAATGCTGTGGGAAAGCGTGACGAGGTAGCACGCTATGGTGGCGATGAATTCGTGGTGCTGATGCCAAAAGCGGGAGCACTGGAAGCGCGCGAAATGGCGGAACGGATTCGCAATGCGATCGTATCTCACAATTTTGAAGCGATGCTGCCTTCGTATATCAGACTCTCCGCAAGTTTTGGAATCGCTGTTTTTCCCGATCATGCGGAAACTCTGACTGAACTGATTCAAAAAGCGGACAGCGCAATGTATGCAGTGAAATACACAGGCAAAAACGCCGTTCAATTGGCCCGATGAAAATTTTAACGCAGAGACGCGGAGACGCAGAGTTAAAAAAAAGAATGATCTTTTCTCTGCGCCTCTGCGTTAAAAAACAGGAGACGTAATGGGTATAGGCTCTATATTTAGGTTTTTTTCAAGCGATCTTGCGATTGATCTGGGAACAGCGAACACTCTGGTTCTCGCGAAAAATAAAGGAGTTGTGGTCTACGAACCTTCTATTGTTGCTTTGAATAAATTGACGGGCAAAGTGGAAGCTGTCGGTAAAGAAGCCAAGGAGATGCTGGGAAGAACACCGGGAAATATCGTTGCCATTAGACCAATGAAAGATGGCGTCATTGCTGATTTTGAGAGCACAGAAAGGATGCTGGATTATTTCATCAAAAAAGCGCACAACAGAAACATGTGGGTGCGTCCTCGCATCGTAATCGGCGTTCCCTCAGAGATTACGCAGGTGGAGAAAAGGGCGGTTCGTGATGCCGCCTATCGCGCCAGGGCGACAGAAGTTTATCTCGTGGAGGAAGCAATGGCTGCGGCCATCGGCGCGGGCTTACCGATCACCGAGCCGAGTGGAAACATGATTGTGGATATCGGTGGAGGAACAACGGATGTTGCCGTAATCTCACTCGCCGGCATCGTGTACAGCAGGTCCGTGCGCGTTGCAGGCAATGAGATGGATGAAGCCATCATTCAGTACATTAAGAAGAAATACAATCTATTGATTGGAGAACGCACGGCGGAGCAAGTAAAGATGGAACTGGGCTCCGCCTTCCCGCTGGAAGAAGAATTGTCCATGGAGATCAAAGGCCGGAACTTGATGGAAGGCGTACCCAAGACAATTGTTATCAGTGATGGGGAAATTCGGGAAGCCCTGGGTGACACGGTCGCGACCATTGTGAATACGGTTCATGAGGCGCTTGAAAAAACTCCACCGGAACTTTCAGCGGATATTCTGGACCGCGGTATCGTTTTGACCGGAGGAGGCGCTCTGTTAAAGAAACTGGATGTGAGGTTGCGCGAGGAAACCGGACTGCCGGTTACGATTGCTGAACAGCCATTGTACTCGGTGGTGCTGGGCGCCGGAAAACTTCTGGACAACATTGATTTGTTGCGCCGCACTTCGCTAAAAAGTTAGTGCCACAGTAATGAGTAATGAGCAATGAGAAATCCGTAGGTGGTCTCATCACTCATTGCTCATGACTCATCACTGAATTATGAATGAACTCGAAAAAGCGCCGCGAAGATCCTTCCCGATTTTTGTAGGAATCATGATTCTATTGCTGGGGATCATGTCATACCAGGTTGCGGATCCACTAACAGGACGTAGCGTCCTTGCAACTCTTGGTTACAGGATATTTTCCCCGGTGCAAACTGCGCTCTCCGGTCTTACGAATATTGTAGCAGGCGGAATCAGGAACTATTTCCTGTTGACTCGGACGAGCAAAGAAAATGCAAGATTGCTGAAAGAGGTTTCTGAGCTAAAAATCCAGAACCGCATGGCACATGAAATCCAGCAGGAAAATCAACGACTGCGCAAAATGCTGGAACTACGGGAAAGACTTCCCTATCTGTTGATTCCCGGGGAAGTGGTCGCGCGCGACTCCAAAGCCGCGCAATCCAGAACATTGATGATCAATCGCGGAACGCGTCACGGTATCACCTCCGAAATGCCCGTAGTGACTCCGGAAGGGATTGTGGGGATGACGATTTTTGTAGACGTACTGTCGGCGAAGGTCCTCATGATTACAGATACGTCCGCCTCGATTGGCGCCATGCTGGAAAAGGGAAGAGTTGCGGGAATCTTGAGCGGCGATGGACAAAATTCTTGCATTTTGAAGTTCCTTCCTATTAACGTTCAGGTAAAAAAAGGAGATCTGGTGGTAACATCGGGACAGGAAGGAATTTTTCCGGAAGGTCTGGCGGTGGGACGAGTTTTTCAGGAAGTAAAGGAATCCACGCTTTATCGCAGTTTTGAAGTAGTTCCTTTTCCAAATTTTACTTCGGTCAATGAAGTTCTGTTCATGAAACAAGCAAAAAGTGGTCCGCAGTGAGATCGTTACGAACTCTTATTGCCATTGCTCTGATATTGCTTGTGCAAACGATGGTTTTGGGACGTTTTGAAAGATTGCAAGCGATCGACTTATTTCTTTTGTTTAATGTTTATTATGCTTTGAACTTTTCGCCGTTAAGCTGTATTGCGGTAAGCGTTACCAGTGGATTGATACAGGATGCGTTTACCGGCGGGATCATCGGAATGAATGCCTTTTCAAAAACAATCGTCGCGTATTCGATCGCGGTTCTCAGCTCACGGCTCATGATCAAACACCCCTTTATCCTGATGATGCTTGTTGCTGTTTCCACGGGAGTGGACCTGCTTACGATAAACATGCTGAACCGGCTCTTTAGTCTTCCTCAAATGGTGCTCTCTTACCAGGTTTTTCTGACAGCGACCATCTTAAATATGCTGGTTGGGCTTCTTGGATTCCACATTGCTGATCGCATTCGCACAAGGATGGAGTACGCATAATGTTTGGTGAACCGATCGACAGGGATTTGATCAACCGCCGAATTAATCTCATTGCTGGAGTCGTCCTGTGCGTTTTCTTGATGCTCCTGGGCAGTTTCTGGTACATGCAGATCATCAAGGGACCCTATTACGAACAGCTCGCAGGTGAGAATCTATACAAAGAGGATCCGATTCCTGCTCCGCGCGGACTCATTGTAGACCGCAATAAAAAAATCCTTGCTGAAAACCGGCTCAGTCACAATCTTTTTATTACTCCGCGTCTGTCACGAAATCTGACAAGTACGATCGAGTTCTTATCAACAGTATTGGCCACGCCGCAGCAGGACCTTTACCGCATCATAAAAAAGGAAGGGCCGCTTCATTCTTCGAGTCCGATCATGCTGTATCAGGATATGACTTTACCTCAGCTTGCCTATATTTCTGCGCGAAAGATCGAGTATCCCGAAATTGATATTCATCATGAACAGAAGCGCAGCTATCTTTATGGTCCGCTCTTTTCGCACGTCATCGGCTACGTTGGAGAATTAACCGAGGATCAAGAAAGGGCAAAGGATTTTCCTGAAGCAAAGCGCCGGGATATCGTGGGTCAATCAGGCCTGGAACGGCAATACAATCGTCCCTTAATGGGACGCGCGGGAATGGAGCGAAAAGTAGTGAATAGCTACGGCGCAGTGCTGAAAGAATTTCCTCCTATTCGGGATGAACCGGTGCCGGGGAAAGTGCTCAGGCTGGGCATTGACTACAACATGCAGAAAGCAACTGAAGACATTTTCAAGGAAGGAAACCGTTACGGCGCCGTTGTAGCCATGGATATCAAGACCGGTGACATCCTGGTGTTGTACAACAAACCACTTTTTGATCCTAATGATTTCATTCCGAAGATCGCTCCGGCAAAATGGAAAGAGCTCATCAGCGATCCACAACATCCTCTTCAGAATCGAGTTATTCAAAACAAGTTTTCACCCGGGTCGACCTTCAAGCTTGTGATGGCGTTGGCCGCGCTGCAAGAAAAAAAGATAACCCCGGAAACGACTTTCGGTTGTGGCGGAGCGCAGTTCATTTATAACAGAACCTTCCGCTGTTGGAAGCCGGGTGGGCACGGTAGCGTAAGTCTCTACCGCGCCATCATGCAATCCTGCGATGTCTATTTTTACAATGTAGGAATGCGATTGGATATAGATGTAATTGCAAAGTATGCGCGATTGCTTGGACTCGGGTCTTTGACCAACATCGATCTTCCCAATGAGGTAAAAGGTCTGGTTCCGGACCGTGAATGGAAGCGCCGGACAACCAATGACAAATGGTATCCTGGGGAAACCATTTCTGTTGCAATCGGACAAGGGCCGATTCTGGCTACCACTCTTCAAATGGCTTCGCTATATGCAACCATCGCAACCGATGGAAACATCATTCAACCGCACGTTGTGAGCTCCGTTCTTGATATGAGCGGAAAGACTCTGGAAAAGTCCCGTTCACGCAAAGAAAAAGTGGAAGGAATTGACCGTGAGAATTTTGAGCTCGTCAAAAAAGCTCTCTGGGGCGTTGTGAATGATCATGGAACCGGAGGAAGAGCGCGCGTCGATGGCTATGACGTGTGCGGCAAAACCGGCACCGTTCAGGTGGTCGGTTACGATCGTGGAAAAGGACTTTCCGAAAAGCAAAAAGAAAAATATGGTGATCACGCCTGGTTTATTTCCTTTGCTCCAGTGACCGATCCGCAAGTAGCCGTGGCGGTATTCGTCGAGCATGGAGGGCATGGTTCCGATGCAGCCGCTCCGGTGGCAAAAAAGATTTTTGAAACATATTTTGCCGACCGAAAAATACCCCCCTTTTCACAACCGAAGTTGAAAGTTGTTGCTAAAACTCCGGCTCCCGCTCCAGTGGAAGAGACGCTGATAGAGTAATGGCTGATACCCGCATCTACCGTCAATTTGACCCGGTCATGTTTTTTAGCATGCTTTCCCTGATCGGCATGGGCGTGCTCATGATTTACAGCGCAACTTTTCAAAGCGCAAGCCAGGACCTCTATATTCGTCAATTGCAGTGGTGCGCTGTGGCACTCGTTTTGTTTTTTATTCTTTTGAACATTGATTATCACGTCCTGGCAGATTCTTCATTGCCTATTTATGTAGGCTCACTCGTTTTCCTCGTTGCAGTTTTATTTTTTGGAAAAAGAATTTCCGGCGCAAAAAGCTGGTTTTCGCTTGGCTACTTTAATTTTCAGCCATCGGAAATTGCAAAGATAGCGACGATCCTGTTTCTGGCAAAGTACCTGAGCGACGAAACCCGAATGTTCCTTGTTTTGAGGGATTTCTTGCTTGCAGGATTGATAGTTCTGGTTCCCATGTTTTTGATTATTTTGCAGCCTGATATGGGGACGACCATCACCTTTATTCCGCCTTTGATTCTGCTGATGTTTTTGGCGGGAATGCGATACAAATGGATCCTGGGGGCCATTTTAGCGGGAATTGCTTCTTTGCCGGTTTTCTGGCTGTTTCTAAAACCTTATCAGAAGGACCGCATCTTAACCTTTGTAGATCCTTCGAAAGATCCTCTGGGCGCTGGATATCAGATCATCCAATCCAAGATCGCTGTGGGATCGGGACGCATTTTTGGAAAAGGATTATTTTCAAAAGAAACGCAGGCTTATCTGGACTACATTCCTGAGAAACATACTGATTTTGTATTTTCGGTGCTTGCGGAAGATTTTGGTTTGATCGGTGTGGTTGTAACACTTGCGATCTACTTTATTTTATTAATGCGCGTTTTATCCACAGCCAGGCAGGCGCGCGACCGAGTTGGTGTATTCATTGTGATGGGATTTTTTGCAATTTTCTTTTTCCATTTTGTTGTTAATGTCGGCATGATTGTCGGGTTAATGCCTATCACAGGTTTGCCGCTTCCACTAATGAGTTACGGCGGGTCTTCTTTACTCAGTACGATTGGCGCCATGGCAATAATTATGAACGTGCGCATGCGGCGGTTCGTCAATTGAAATTCCAGTATGCTGTGATTGGAGCCGGGAGGCAGGGGACAGCAGCGGCTTACGATCTTGCAAAGAACGGTGAAGCGCGGCGTGTTATTCTGGCCGATGCGAATTTGCAGACGGCTCTTACTTCAGCGGCGCGCGTAAACAAATTGCTGGCGAACAGGTGCGTTGAAGGCGCAACTCTGGATGTGCGCGATCGCCCAAAGGTAATCGAATTCCTACGCGATGTCGATTCTGTGGTAAGCGCTGTGCCCTACTATTTCAACCTGGATCTTGCGCGCTGCGCAGTGGAGTCACGCACTCCGATGTGCGATCTGGGGGGAAACACGGAGATCGTTTTTCAGGAACTGGAATTGAACGATGCGGCGAAGTCCGCAGGAATTACTCTGGTCCCTGACTGTGGGATGGTTCCCGGGCTCGGGACTTCCGTCTGCATGTACGCGATGAGTTTGATTGAGGAACCGGAGGAAGTTTATCTGTGGGATGGGGGACTGCCTCAGCATCCGGAAGAACCATGGAAATACATTCTCACCTTCCATTTTGAAGGTCTCGTGAATGAATATTTCGGGACGACCGAGTTCTTGCGTGATGGGAAATTGATCACCGTTGACAGTTTTCAGGAATACGAAACGGTCCTGTTTCCGGAGCCGGTCGGTGAATTGGAAGCGTTCACGACAGCAGGTGGCACTTCAACTGCGCCACGAACCTTTCTTGGGAAACTGAAGGTCTATCAAAACAAAACCTTGCGTTACAAAGGCCACTTCGCGCAGTGGAAGACTCTGCATGATGCCGGACTCCTGGACGATGATCCGGTGAATGTGAACGGAACACAGATCCGCCCGCGGGATTTGCTTGCGGCAGTACTTGATCCAAAAATCCGGGCTAAAGCAGGCGACAAGGATGTCTGCATCATCCGGGCGCTTTGCTCCGGAAAAAAGGATGGCAAAAGAGCGCGCGCAACGGTTGATCTTTTTGATTACTATGATGAAAGCACGCGATTTACGGCCATGGAAAGAACAACCGGCTGGCATGCAGCGATTGTGGCCGGCATGTTGGCCCGAGGGGAAATTGCAAAGGGAGCAGTTCCCGTTGAATTGGCTGCGACGGGTCACGAAATCATGAATGCTTGCCGCGATCGAGGTATGAAAATCAATGAAATCATTACCTCAGGCGCATCCTAGTCTTCTGTAACAGATGAACGTTTACTGACTCCTCCCCCTTATTAAGGGGGAGGCTGTGAGGGGGTTGTTTTTCATATGAGAGAAGAGAAGACAATCCCCCTCTACCCCCCTTTATAAGGGGGGGAATCATTCTAGAACCTTGTGTTACACATCGTAGTTCCTACAAATTCTCTTCCGCGGGCAACATTATTATGAGTGCGGCTTGTTGCAAGATGCGTTCGAGATGCGATATGAATGCCTTGTTTTGAGCAGGATCCTTCAACCAGGGTTCCGCTGCCTGCAATAAGTTCTGCAAGGAATGAGAATTGAGCGACGTGATTGTATTCCGAAGGCTTTGCAAAGCGGCTTCCTCTTTTTTCAATTGCTCTACTGCATTCCGAAATTGATCCAGATCGATACCTTCTTCCCGAAGCTGATAAGCAAGAGCAAGCGAATATGTTCCATTTATCCCATCGCGTAAAGTTCCATCCTTCGCCAGGAACCCTTCCTGAAGATAAGATGACGGTGAAATGCCGAGAAGCTCTTGCAATTCCATTGGATCACCTCCTTATTGTTGAGGCACGTAAATATCTGACAGACGTCCCGTATCGGTCCCTGGAAATGTTGTGCGGCCGCTGGCCAATTCGGCTTGTGAGTACCACCTGCTGCTACCGGTCCAGGGATCTGTGATGAAGAAATCACGGTTATTTCCAGTGCCTCGCACGTCCGTTGCCAGGACGAAATGAGCGCTGGTTGAGGACCATTCTACACGCATGGGGACATCGGTTCCTGCGCGCAAGTTTTCTGCCATCTGATCAAGAGCAGCCCTCCTCGCGGAATCAGAATTACCTACGGTCCTGTTTACATAATTCTGACCGGTATACGGGGAAACCTGAGTATTCAAAACATTATCAATCGCCATTCCACGGCCACCGGATTCGCCGCGAAGGACGGCAACTCCTCCGCCTCGCTCAAGTTGTATCTGCTGTTGAGTAATGACCATTGCGGGATTTCGATGAGCGGACATAGCGTAGATTGGATCTGCTTCAGCTCGCGCGATTTGTGCCGTCGTAGGCGCACAAGAATTACGAAACACCTGCTGTAAGCCACCGCCGCTTCCCTGAATGTCCGTGAATGTTGTTCGTCTCAAAAGCTCGTTCCGGTTCTGACCCCGCATCATATCGCTGAATTGTTCGATTTCCTGAATGTAACTGGAGGTAGGTGGCAACGGACCAGTCGGATTATAGGGACCACTGTCCGTTTCCATCAATCGGCCGGTTCGCGCGCCGAGCGATTTCAAAATCAGAGCGCGCTCGTAATGGGGATCGCCTCCTGGAATCGGCTGACCATTTCTTGTAGCCGCACGATCCAGTGTTTGCTGCAAACGGGCGTGATGCTCCTCCGGCATCAAGGTCAAAGCGACTGCAGTATTTAAAGCTTGCTGATGGCTCATCACACCTTCGAGACCGTTCCGAGTTTGAGAGCGCGGTTCAGCAACAGCGCGAGTCAAAGTATGAACCATGCTATCGGATATTCGACTGGGATATCGATCTTGTTGTTCACGAACATCCAGATATGTTCTCAGTGCGCGATCGGAATTTGGCGTGCCGAAAACATTCTGATTGATGAATCTCATTTCTGCAGCGCGCGTTTCGGGAGTCATACTGTTCAAGCGCGTTTCCAAACGCTGAACTTCTTGTTGATTCAGTCCGGCATTTCTTGCGGATCTTAAGATTCCACCTGTATCGGCTCCAGGTGGTGTCGAGCCTTGCAACTGAGCTTGACGCGCGACTCCTTCGATTCCATGTTCCGTTCTACGCTGTGCTGCATCGCGATCCGAAATTCTTGGTTCTGGTGAACCAGGTCCAGCGCCGGTAGCAGCGCTCTGATTCTGCTGCGTTTGTGCGGAACCAGTATTGTTTACAGATTGTGTTGAGGGGGGCGGAACGGACCCGCCAACGGATTTGATGTCGCCCACGGTGCACCTCCCAAAATATCAAAATGCTCCGGGAACTCAGTCTCCTCTATTTTTTACTTATGCTTTTCAAAGGATTGTATCATAAGAGCTGTGTTCTTATGGTTTCTGTGTTATCAAAAAGCTACAATAGCCGGTAATTATGAAGGATTTCGAAGACACAAACCCTCCGATTCCCAGGATAATCGGATGCAGAGATGCAAACTCAGGTTGTGACGACATAAGTACTTCCGGACTTTGCATCATTATCGTCGATGACCCGCCGAACTCAGATTTGTACGTCAGGTTATTCGTTCCGATTTATACTGCTCCTCTCGAATGTCCCGGATCCGTCTGTTGGGTTAAAACGCGGGCGCGTTCCAAAAATCGGAGTGAAACTCTATCTATCCGATCAAATGAAGAGTTCCCTGGAACGCTGGCTCAGCCATCCTGAGCGGTCCAAATCCTAACGAAGTCGCCGGCTAAGGTAGATGAGCGCCAGCCTCCAGGCTGGCATAAAGGACCGCCGGCATTCTGCCGGCAGCCCCTCTAGGACACTATCTTTGCTTTTGCGGGGCGAGTCGCCCGCACCACTTCCCTTTGTCTTGCGCTAGAATAGATGAGTTATGCGTGAAATCGTTGTAAACGCAACCAACTACGAGACTCGCGTCGCGATCCTGGAGGATGAACGGCTCGTCGAAATCTACATAGAACGGAGCAGTCATCGGAGCAT
>JAKEFK010000132.1 GCA_022616075.1 bacterium | reverse complement strand
CAAGGATTGGGAAGATGGGAGGAAGCTGTCACTCATCACAAAAAAGCGATTGCGATGAATCCAGGATACTTGAAATTTTATAACCTCGGAATCGCGTATGGAAAAATGGGGAATTACAAGGAAGCAATCGAAGCTTTTCAGAGCTCGATCCGCTGGAAGCCGGATTATGCGGAAAGCTACTACAACCTGGGTGTTGCGTATTACAAACTGATGCACTGGCCTGACGCGATTGAAAATCTAAAACTTGCGGTTCAAAAACATCCGAATCATGCAAGAGCTCACCTCGCATTGGGATTGGCTTATCTCGCAAAGGGAGAGCGGATTCTCGCCCGCAAACAATATGAAATCCTGCGCGAACTCGACCCGGAATTGGCCAAGAAGATGAAGTAGCGCGGACGTCTCGTCTGCGCCAAGCCTGCAGGCGAGACGCCCGCGCTACAACTCACAAAATTTACATTTGCATAACATTCGTCCGATTCAGCGTGCTATTCTGAAAAAACATCAGAGTCTGACGACCCACATTTCTGAACTGAACGAAGATCAGACAGAACGACGCGGATGTTGATCTCCAAAAACAACCCGCGGCTGCGCGGGTACACATTCCTTAAGGGTTCGCCTAACGCCCACTTTCGGGAGGGAACATGTCCAATCAAGCACTCCGATTTGCAGTCCCGTTTCTCATTTTTATTGCTTTTGCAACAATCATTCACGCGCAAACACAGACCGGCGGCATCGTAGGAAATGTTTTGGATTCCGAATCAAATCCGGTTCCCGCCGCCGCCGTAAGCCTCAACAGTCCCGCTCTGATACGCGGACAGATGACGACACAAACCGACGGGGACGGCTACTATAGATTCAGTAATCTTACTCCCGGAAGTTATCGCCTGGAATTCTCGATGCAGGGATTTCGTACACTGGTGCGTGAGGGGATCGTTGTCCGTGTTGGCGCGACCATTTCCGTAAATGTCACACTGCAGGTAAATCCGGTAGAAGCGGCATTGGTGGTATCGGGTGAATCTCCGGTTGTTGATATTAAACAAACTACTGTCGGAACGCACTTTTCCGAAAAAATGCTGGAAGAAGTGCCCAACGCACGGGATATCTGGAGTTTGATGGAACAAACCCCGTCCGTCATTACGGACAAGATTAATGTGGGTGGCATTGAAAGCGGTCTGCAAAGCTTGTTTTCCGCAAGAGGAGGATCGTGGCAGCAAAACCAGTTTAATCTCGATGGAATCAATGTTACCGATCCAGCAGCTATCGGCGCGACCGATTTCTATTTTGATTTTGATACTTTTGAAGAGGTCCAGGTAACAACAGGGGCAACATCTGCCGAAGTTACTGTGCCGGGAGTTTTCATCAACGTCATCACCAAAAGCGGCGGGAATGATTTTCATGGCGGCGCAAAATTCTTGTACGAAGATGAAGCGTTTCAAGCCCACAATCTAAATGACGAATTGATTGACGCATTTGGACTGACCCCGGAGGTTCAGGATCTATTTCAGCGAATCGATTATCTTTCGGATGTCAGTTTCCAGATAGGTGGCCCGATCAAAAAAGATAAACTCTGGTTTTTTGGGTCATTCCGGGATCATCGCATTCATCGCGGTGTTCCGTTCTATCCGGTGGCGGAAGGAACAGACATCAAATATTCCTTGCTGAAGGGAACTTACAACATCAATCAAAACAACACGATTACCGGCTTATGGGGTGGGAACTGGTATTACAAACCGGATCGCGGCGCGGTCGATTTCGGAGGAGCATTTGTTACACCGGAATCTACATGGATTGAAGATGATGTCTCCCATGTATTTCAGTCCACCTGGAATTCTGTGTTGGGAGACAATGCATTGCTGGATGCAAGAGTCAGTTTTGTCCATTTGACTTTTCCGCTCATCATCAAAAACGACAACGCGTCGCACCAGGAGTTGACCACATACCAGATTCTTGAGGCTGCGTATCTTGGCTTTGATCAGCTCCGCAGACGTCTGCAGATCAACGGATCTCTATCGTATTATGTCGATAACTGGTTGGGCGGAAAACACGATGTGAAGGTAGGTTACGACATCCAACATGCGTTTGATGACACAACTGCCACGGCAAATGACGATTTGTTCTATCTTGATTTTCAGGGCCAACCACTTCTGGTGATTGAATGGAATACACCCGTAAATACAAAAGATCGCATCAAGGACTACGCTTTCTTCGTGCAAGATAGTTACAGACTTGGAAAAATGGTGATCGATGCAGGTGTCCGGATCAATTTCGCTAATGGCCGTTTGCCCGAACAAAGCAGCCCGGGGGGTGCTTTTTCACAAGCACGAAGCTTCTCCGAGGTTTCCGATATTCCCAACTGGAAGACAATAGCCCCACGACTGGGATTTATTTACGATGTCTTTGGCGATGGCAAAATGGCAATCAAAGCAAACTACGCTCGCTATTTTGCGCAATTGGGAATTGGTTATCCGGATTATCAAAACTTTGGAGGACTCGGAGGGCAAGTCTTCTTTTGGGCTGATACAAATGGAAACGGACGTTTGGATCCTGGAGAAGAACAAGGTGGACCGATCCAGCGTTTCGGAGGCGCATTCGGTCCCGGTGAACAAGGCGTGAATCTTGTAGATCCAGACTTAAAGCGTCCAAAAACCGATGAATTTACGATAGGTTTCGATCGGGAATTGGCCCGCGACATGTTGCTTACGGTAAATTTCATCTATCGAAAAGATACGGATCTCCAAGAAGACATTAACACCGGCGTTCCTTTCAGCGCTTTTAGTCCCGTTATTGTGACCGATCCGGGGCCGGATGGAGTTCTGGGAACTTCCGATGATGGTGGAGAAGTCGTTGTCTTTAACCAGGATCCTGCAACGCTAGGTCAGGACGCGTTCTTGCTCACAAATCCTGACGGTCTTGAAGCGGATTACAGGGGTGTTGAAATCCAGGTGAACAAACGTTTCTCCGATAAGTGGCAGATGGTTGCTGGTTTAACGTTTGGAAGAGCAAATACTCTCGCGAAGGGAAGCGGCAGTTTTATCCCTGGCGGCAACGCGGATACCGGTGGACTTGGTACGCCTCTATTCGACAGTCCTAACTCTCTGATCAATGCGGATGGCCGAAGCTACTGGGACCGCCCGGTAATCTTTAAACTGGGAGGGAGCTATTCCGCGCCATGGGACATCGACATCGGAGGATTCATCCGATCTCAAAGCGGAGTTCCTTTCCCAAGACAAATTCAAATCACGGATTTGAACCAGGGACCAATTACGATCTTTGCGGAAAAAGTTGGCGCGACCCGGTTGCCCGCTACAACAACAGTAGATCTAAGTTTTACAAAGAATTTCACGATACAAAACGGAAGATTGGGCGTGAGCCTGGACGTTTTCAACTTGTTCAACGAAAACACTATACAGGATGCTCAAACGTTGTCCGGACCTGCATTCCTGGTTCCGAAAGTAGTTCTCGCGCCTCGCGTTGCTCGGCTTGGCGTTCGATACGATTTCTAGATACCAGTAGCGCGGACGTCTCGTCTGCGCCAGTTCGCAGGCGGGACGCCCGCGCTACTTTGCATGTGCTAATCTTCTTTCATGTGGCGCTCCAGTCTGTTTGTTATATGCGCACTTGGGCTGGCAATCGCCGCAGCAGTTTTTTTCCGTAAACCATCTTCCGAAGCTCCTGCTACTACGAATACGGTAGTAGAAAAACCGAACGTTCTAGTGATCACGATTGACACATTGCGTCCGGATCATCTCGGCGCTTACGGCTACAATAAAATACGCACACCCGTCCTCGATCGCCTCGCCCAAAACGGTGTCCTTTTCCGCCACGCGATCTGCCAGACACCGTTAACTCTCGTTTCGCACAGTTCGATCTTTACAGGGTTAAATCCGAACGTTCATGGCGTTCGAGATAATGCTTACTTCACTCTTTCTTCCAATTTCAAAACTCTCGCAGAGTATCTGAAAGAAGAAGGGTATACAACCGCAGCTTTTATAGGCTCTGCAATTCTGGACCGGCGCCACGGTCTTGCTCAAGGTTTCGATTGGTACTCGCGATATCAACCAACGATCGTGGTGGGGATGGAGTCGCAAAGACGCGCCGAGGAAGTTGTATCCGAAACCCTGGACTGGCTACAAAAACGGGCAAAAGGTAAAACCCCTTACCATTTATGGATCCACCTGTATGATCCACACACTCCCTACGACGCTCCTGAGCCGTTTCGATCGGAATATTCAACGTCCCCTTATGACGGGGAAATAGCCTACACGGATCATGTTCTGGGAGTCCTGCTAAAACAATTGGAGGAGATCGAATTCTTACAAAACGCTCTCGTTGCAGTCATGGGGGACCATGGAGAGAGTCTCGGAGAGCATCGTGAATCCGATCATGGATTTTTCGTTTATGACGCAACAGTAAAAATTCCATTCGTTTTATCATGGCCCGGACACCTGCAGTCCAGAGTCGTGGAAGAGCAAGTTCAGTCAATCGATATTTTGCCCACGATCGCCGATCTTCTGGGCTTTAAAACAGACGGCTCTGTTCAGGGCAAAACCATGAGAGCCCTTTTGGAAGGAAGGGAAACGGACACGCCGCCGGCTTATTTGGAATCGCTGACTCCCAAGCTTTATTACAGTTGGAGTGAGTTGACTTCGCTCCGCACGAATGATTGGAAGTACATTGAAGCTCCCGATCCGGAACTTTACAACTTGAAGGACGATCCAGAAGAGTTGCGCAATCTAATCGCCGAAAGCCCGGATCAGGCGCGGCAAATGCGCGAACAACTCATGAAACTCATCGCGATTGGCCAGAAAGCGCAGGACAAGCAAGCCGAATCGCTGGATGCTGAGCGTCTCGAGCAACTTGCATCACTGGGATATATCGGAGCGACAAATCCGGCAGCCATGATGAATGCCAGTTCGAACATCGATCCCAAATCGAAAATCGAGGACTATTTATTGCATCACAAGCTCGTGCCGGAGGCGATCGGATACATCGATCAGTCACAATACCAAAAAGCCCTTCAACTACTGGGCAAAGTCAAATCGAAATTCCCGAACAGTTTCGTTCTGTACTGGTACATCGGACTTTGTCATGCAAAGCTCAATCGATTGGAGGACGCGCGCAAAGCGTACTCTCACACAATCGAATTGAACCCATACTTCGGCCGGGCTTATACGGATCTCGCTCTCACGCTGGAGCTGCAGGGGCACCATCAAGAAGCCATGAAACTTCTGGATACTATCCCGTCAACAGCCCTCTCAATAACCGATGTTGACTTCACACGCGGAGAGATTCAAATGCATCATGGGAGTTTTGGAGAAGCGGAACGATTTTATCGTTCGTCGCTCCAGTCCGATCCCCAAAATTCGGAAACCGAATATGCGCTGGCGCGTCTTTATCTCGCAACCGGCCGGATTGATGAAGCAGTAACAAAAATGCATGCACTGGCGCGTATCCACTATCCTTCGGAAGATGTGTACTATTCACTTTCAGCGATATATCTGAAGATGGGTAACCTGCAAGAAGCTGAAAAAGTACTGCATCAGTGGCAGGAAATTTTTCCCCGGAGCGCAGCAGCATCTTACCGATACGGAATCTTCCTTGCCGGCAAAGGGGATCGCGAGCAGGCGATTTCGTATCTAGAAAGAGCTGTTCGAATCGATCCTTCGTTGAAAGAAGCCCAGCAGGCCCTTGCCGATATCAAGAAAGGTGCTAATTCATCCTGAAGTCCATAATGGAAAATTGGAGTTAGTGACTACACTGAAAGCACAAAATCTACATCTTCGGCCGGTACTGCCCGATTATACGCTCGGCTTGAGGTACCAGATAGTTGATCATCTCGTTCAGGGCGACTGGTTTTAACACATAATGCGGTAATTCTTGAAAGGTGCTGACGCTTCTAAGGATCGTTGCAAAATTCAACCTGTTTTCTGCTTCATCAAATGCTCCATCCTTTTCCTTCGCCCGCTCCATTAGATACTCCAAGCTAAAGCTTGGTTCTTTCTTCAGAATAAAATACAGATCGCAGTAATCTTTGAATTCACTTGGCCCTCGATGAAGAATAGTACAGACCTTGTTGACTGCTATGTCCAGAAAAGAATCGACAACAATGCGATCAAAATTAACAGTTGCCGCCAATGCGGGCATATCCTTTGAGGCAAATTCCAGCTTAAGAGGCGGTTCGAGCGTGCCTTCTTCCTTAATCCAGATTCTTACAAGATCATCCTTTATCTCTTGCGAACTAATAACAATATTTGCCGGAGCAAAGTACTCGGATATATTTTGTACGATACCGAAAAAAGGTTTGTCTTCGCGTGTAAACAAATCGAGATCTTCCGATTTACGGTGTTGCAGATAGAATTCCGATAGAGCCGTCCCTCCCGTTAAATAAAAGCCTTGATTGCCAAGGTCGTTGTTAAAGAGTGTCTGCAGAACTTTGCCTTGCAACGGAGTTAAAATTTTAAACTCCACGTTCCCACACCTCGAGTGCGCTTTCGAGCATGCGTCGCTTTTTGTCAGGTAAATCGACGATAGGCAATACTTCCTTGATATCTTCCGTCGTGAGGTTTCGCATAATGTCTTCCCACTTTGCATATTTAAGGAATCTGCCGATAGCCCAAATTCGGTGTGACGAATTCTTGTCTTCGATGAATTTCCTCAAGTCATCCAACCCTAAGTCATATTCCCAGACTATATTTCGATCGACTTCTTCTCTTAGCCTTTCTAACGCTTCACGTAATCTAAGGCGTACTACCGGTGGAAGATTCGGATCGCCCAAACGTTTTTCGACTTCGCGCCGCCTCGCCTCGTGGAACTCAGATTCAGGAACAGAGATTACAGTTCCATATCCCTTAATGCCACCAACCAAGTAACCGAACAATACATCATCATCTGGGTAAAGCTGGATTAATTCGTCAAAAAGATTCCAAAAGAGTTCACCGTGTGCTCGCGTGGTCCAAAGCGCTACGATTCTCGCTGTGGCCCGCGAAGTCTTCGCCAACGCGAGAAGCGTTTTACTGTCTTCATCTGAATTAGGGGTTACTGCGTTATCGATGTGAAATCTGCTTCCTACATTTGTTAGAGTCACGTCAGTCAATATCTGAAAAAACACGGCACGTCGGCTCCTTTGCAAGGTGGAGCAAAATTGATGGTTGGGCATAAAAGGGTTCCATCTGTCTTCCCAGACTGAACGTCCAACAATGATTTTAAACAACTCAATCCCGAGATCCGGATTGGATATTGCGAGTTGTGATGCAAGTTCGTCGAAATCAGACTCGTGACCTTTTCGAAGGATCGGAGGGTCAAACATCAAAGCTCGCCAACCAAGACTCTCAAGCTCTGTCGTAAGTTCTTTATCCATCCGTATCCACCAGGCCAATAAAAGCACAACTACATAAGCTTTACTTTCGTCAACCTTGAGTGCCTCTGTAAGAACCGAATCCAATTCGCCTGCGCTGAACGTTCCAACCCATGGTTCTAACTCAGCTAAATACGACACTTCGAGGTGGCCGGACTTTAATTCAGAAACAATTAGTTCGCTAGCCCAACGACTGTCGAGTCTAAGAGCCGCTTGAATGGCAGCTCTCGAATCAATCTTTCTTTTCTCTAAGAGAACTTGGACTTCAGTCTTCGATGCTTGCTTCTCTCGCTCAGCAACGCCACTCCAATAGTCCGCAAACAATTGAGTGCCATTTAATTGGGCCCCAACTGCTTCAACTTTGGCTGTGAATAATTTGTCCATGTCAAGCTGACCGAGATATTTGAAGAAACGACTTTGCCATAGGGAATAGGTAGGCAACAACTTTGATATCAATTCCTCAGTAAGCAGTAAGGGCTGAAGCACTGCCTCGCGGGCAAGCCTCTTCAGTATCTGAAATCTTTCCTCGGGCTCTACCCAAGAGCGGATGCGCGCCTTGGTCCAAAGCATCAGCCTGGTGGCAAAACTTCCCCCTTTCTCCAAACGTTCCATAATCTGGTTTAGTTCGTTAACAAATTGCGTCAGCCTCTGCACTTCCATAGCTGATTGTTTCTCATTGCGAATTTGCCAGTTTAGGGCATGTAACGCATCGCCCATCGGTTCCAATATGTCGTTAAGCTCAATTCCATCGGTATCGGTCTCCACTTTCGTAGCAATCTTGTCGAAGATCTGTAACGCTTTTTCGGGGAGAAGGTATGAAAGATGTGCAGCAGTTTCGGCAAGTGTAGAACGAAGAGCCGAAGCAGTTTCTAAGTCAGGCTCAAGGTCGGCCATCTTTTGTAACCACCCAATGAGTTCTTGGATATAGGCATCGACCTTTTCATATGTCAGCGGTCGCGGATGAGGCACAGTGGAAACTGTCTCTCGCAGAAAGAAAAATCCACCTACATGGGGAACGGCAGCTGAAACGATTGAAGCGAGAAGCAATTTCTGATTTCGGTTGAGTGATTCGGAAATCAAAGCGCGAAACAGATCCAATCTTTCGTTTAATGACAGGGTTACCTGCGGCTGCAATGGATGAAAGAATTCGCGCAACAAACTCTCAGCTTCTTCTAAAACCGGGCTTCCCTCCAATTGTTTCACCAATCCCCAAAGCGTGATGATGGCATTAGCGGATGTTTTTGAATGAAAGGCTAATTTCTCTAGAATCTGAACTATTTGGCGTACGTTCCTTTCGGATGCCGAACCGAATGACATCGAGTGACACAGGGACGCAATTTTCTCCATTGTTCGGCCGGGCGTTGAATCAGCAACTAGAGCCAAGAGACCTATGTTTTCGAGAATCTCTTCCTGAGACTGGAACAACCCTTGCATTACAAATAAATTCTCGAAGAAGATTTGAACTTCTTGAGAATGGAGTTCATGAAGTTCATTGAGTCTTTTTATCAGTCGGTAACGACCAGATTCATCAAGTTTTGCGAACAATAAGAACAGCTTGTCGCTTTGGCGTTTCAATAATTCAGAAGCAAGATGGGTAGCAAGGATTGGAAACGTAACACGCACAGAAGTTGAAGACCGTGTTATAACGCCAAGTTCCTCCAATTTATCTAGGGTTAGCAAAGCCCTGTTTTCAGTACGACCTTCTCCGAAGATTCGACACATCAATGACAGCTCTGATGCATTACCCGCAACATTAACGTGAGTTAAGAGCGAAAAAAGCCGGAGATAATCAAGCGCCTCTGCACCCACGATTCTCTCAATACGCCTTATGTACTCACGTGCTATTGATTCTTCAAAATCCTCCAAATTACCGATTAGATCCTTCTCCAGCAAAACAGCGGCAAGAATTACTCCTGGAAGTCCGCCTGATTTTCGTAGGACCCGTGCCTCAAAATCTAACGGTAGTTGTATACCCGTAGCCTTAATCAATTCATGACTTTCGACCTCGCTAAGGCCTGTTAGGTTTAGGTACCGAACCCTCGGATCATTCCCGAACAACGGGTCAATGGTAAATCTGGACGGAATATTGATAACAAACTTGAGATTGGGTAGGGTAAGCGCCTCAGCAATCAAGACTCGAGCAAATTCGTCTTCCGGATCTTCTACAATACAGATGACTTCTCTTCTAGCAGCGGTCAACGCTCGATAATCTGCTGGTCTCATCTCAGGTTCCATTGCTTGCACAACATCCTGCGAACGCTGCCGCGTTCCTTCGAGAGTGAATCGTGTCTTGCCCGCGTCGTGAAGGCCAGAAATCACAATAACCCGAATCGAGGAGTCATTTATGTATGATTCAAATTGAGCTAATTCTTTCTTTCTACCTGTAAATGAAATCGCTTCTTTAAAGCCGTGCAGCTTCAGCAATCGTAGGTCACTCTGTGCTTGAAACCATGTTCTTAAACGCAAAGTTGTGAAGTAAGCCGTTCTGAGATGAGTAAGATCATTCAACAACGCTTGAAGAATACCAGCATCCACGATCTCAATCTGACATCTTTTGCTGTATCCGCTGCGGATGCTTTTTTTGATTCTTTGTTTTTCGCTTGGTATTAATTCCAGATTTACAAAAAGTGTGTAACGATCGGGATGCTTTTTCGTTTTCTCACTTACACTTAACAAGGCACCTTTTAGATCATTTTCAAGAGATGACACAATCGCTTTTTGATCTCTGGCCATCCTATCTCTTTTCTTCACTTGGAACACGTTCAAGCCCGGGCTAACCAAAGGCGACGTAACCTGGGTGCTTGGCAACTCAACACGCCATTCGGCATCGATACCCTGGTCCTTTGTGTTTTCACGGACGTTAAAATCCGGCAATGAGCATGCCGCTTGATTTGAGACGGCCCAAATCAGGTCATAACACATCCGCGCAAAGTGATCTCCGGTCCACGCACTAGTGATGGCTTCTATATTGTGATGATCTATCGCTTGTCCTATTAAAATGGGCATTTATAACCTATCGTTGAATAATACAATAATGTGGACAAGCGAGCACACCTTGTCTCCCCCAGGAGTTGACGCGTTAGACATCATCAGAATGCAATGAAACTGTCGACAGGATAACGTAAGCAACACTTTCTTGGAACTATCAGCGGCAGGAGATTTTTTCCCGGAGTACATCAGCAAAAGAAGCCGAAGCAGCCCTTGCCGCAATCAGTAAAGCGAGATTCAAGGTATCGGCTTGAACTTCGGAGGACCTAGCGATAATCGAACACCACTGACATCCTTTCCGTTAAAGAAATCAACAATTGCTGCGCGTACAGCTTCGTTTGGCAACGCGTCTTCGTGCCCGGCATATTCAACAATAATGTGAGTTGCATTCGAAAAACCCCAGCGCACTTCTTCGGCCTGATAGGGAGGAGTGTTGCTGTCCAATGTTCCGCTGATGAATAAGGTTCGCGTGCTTGAGACAATCGGCGAGCGATAGTCATCACCTAAATCAGGATTGCCCCAGATACTGGCGTCTTGATTCGGGAAATTGACGACCTCACCCAATATCGCTTTTGGAGTTTCTTTCCTTATCTGTGCCAGCCGTTCGGCGGTCGCTCCTGACGAAAGCTCCATCAATATATACATTCCGGAGACACGGCGACCAAACTGGTTGTATCGCTTTTCCACGTACTTGGTCAGCAGCGAAGAATCTCCTTTGTCGATCGTGTAAAAGAGCGCCGGAAACTCCGGGAAGTCATTTCGGTCTCCCACATCCATTCGTACGATCAGCTGCAATCCGAACTTTCCTACCGGAACATTCACAGGTTGTTTTGTGGCCTGATTCTGAACAGTCACCGTCACCGGCTCTTTTTCCAATCGAGTAAGAACCTTTTTTAGCAGCGCCAACATATCAGGAACTTTTGCTCTGATATCAGGATCTTGAGATGCAAGCTGAGAGAGTTTCTGAAGCTGAATATCATACGTTGAGGGAAGCTTAACGCTGTGATTGGGGCCTTCTGTTCCGATCAAGACTACGGAGTCAAGATGCGGTGAATGGCGGCGAATCGTTGCCAAACCAAGATGAGTTCCGTAACTGAAGCCAAGCAAACTGATCTTTTTAACTCCAAGGCCAATCCTTAAATCATTGAGATCGTCCGCACTCTCAACAGAGTTATAACCTGCGAAATCGAATCCTTCCTTTTTGAACCACTCAGCCGCCTGCAAGCTCAATTGCCGATAGTTCGCCTCCATTTTCTCCTGCGATAGAAAGACGTCCGGCGGCAATGAGACGGATGAGTTCCAGAGAAAATTGGGAGTCGATCGTCCGATACCGCGCTGATCCATCAGGATAATGTCGTTGTTTTTGCGCAGTACTTGAAAGAGACTCTCCATCCAGGGAAGCCACATTTCGTTGATGGCTGACCCTCCGGGACCGCCCGGCAGATAAACAATCGGTGGGCCAGAGTTTGGAGAATCGCTTTTCAATCTGACAACCGCGAGTTCGATCATTCGACTGCCCGGCCTGGACCGATTTTCAGGCACACGCAGCTTCCCCATCTCAACAATTTTCTTTGCATCTCTACCAGTAAGTTCGGTTGACTCAAAATCAATTCTTCCGCTTTTTGCCGTGTCATTTGCACCTGCCAGGAAAAAACACGGCAATACAACAAGAAAGAAGGCTATCGTTTTATACATTCACACTCCTTAACCGCTTGGAGAGAAATTCTATGCAACCAAACGGCATATGGTCTTTCACGTTCGAAAGATTTGTTCTGAAATTAAGAACGGAGCATGGTGCGGTACTGAGCCGGAGTCTGGCCGGTCAGCCGCTTGAAGATTCGAGTGAAATGAGATTGGTTCGAGAAACCAGCAGCAAAAGCTATATCGATCAAAGAATCGTCTGTTTGAGAGATCCGGCGGCGAGCAAAGTCGATTCGCAGCCAGCGAACATATTCACCGATGCTGCAATGATGCCGCTGCCGAAACGAGTTTGCGAGATAAACGGGATGCACGCCTACCAAACGGGCAATCTCAGAAAGAGAGAGGCGTTCTGAAAAACGATCGTGGAGAATTTCTCTGGCCTGTTCAAGCCAGTGTGAGCTTGTGAGTACGGACCTCCGGTCGCTTCGAGCAAGCTCCGCAATCACTTCAAGCATCAAACCCTCGACCGCGAACGGCGTTATATCATCTGTTTGATGCAACTCATGACGCATTCTGTTCAGGAGCGAAACGGTTAACGGATTTTGATGGAGATTCGGACAAGTTACCGGTAGGGAGCAACTGCGCATACGTTCGAGCCACTCCTGATTCAATTCAATAATGAAGGAACGTCCCTCCTGAATTCCATAATCATCCGAATGGGATTCACCACCCGGCTGGAATTTCAGATGAGAAGGCCTGCATTCCAGACGCAATTTCCCGTACGATTCGATGTATCCCCCTTTCAAAATCAAACAGAAACTGGATCTTGGATGCCAGTGTCTTGGTAGCTTTACCTGCGGAGTATAAGTGGCCTCGATCAAGGTCAAACCGCTATACGTGTGGGATGTCCTTATCTGGCCGTAATAAGGACGGCCGACTGACTGTGGACTCATGTCGGCACAATCATATCATGTGAGGTCTCAGATTGCCTACCAAGAAGAAGGTTATAACAATACCACAAAATGTTATATCATTACTACATAGGAGTTGAATATGAAAATTGGATTACGGGAGGCGAATCTTCATTTTTCCAGGTATATACAGCATGTTCGGGAGGGCAATCAGGTCATTTTAACGGAAAGAGGCGAGCCGATCGCCGTTATTAAACCGGTAAAAGCGGGTAAAGGTGACATGGAGAGCCGCTTGCGAATCCTGGAAATGCAAGGACTGCTCCGTCGCGGCATGACTGGCCCTTTCCGGCCTCCACGCGCAGTACGAATCAGCGGAAAAGCACTATCGAACATTGTAACGGACGAGAGAGATTCAAGGTTTTAGAATGAGACGCCCGTGGGTATACCTTGACAGTAGCGCCTTCGCAAAACTTTTTACATACGAATCCGGTTCGCAGGAGGTTCGGGGGATTTCGCGAAAAAGCCGGATAATATTGAGCTGCATTACAGGAGTCGAATGCATTTCGGCTCTTTCGCGCAAAAAGGCTGAAGAAGGAATGAAGGAAGTTGTATTTGAGAAGATCGTAGAAATGATTCGCACGAGTCTTGCGAAGATTGACCTCATCCGTTTGAGCGACGAAGTTCTAATCCGGGCAGAAATGGTGGTTCTTGTGAGCGCCGTTCGAGCTCTTGATGCGCTCCATCTGGCGTCGGTATTAGAGTTTCAGAACGAGACAGGAATTCGGCTTCTGCTTGTAACGGCTGATCGAAAACAGGAAGCGGCGGCTAAACTCCATGGAATTCGTACGAAGCTTGTCTAATAGCTACTCAGAGAGATCTCTCTTAAACAAGAGTTATGAAGCGGTACCAGGAATTTTGAAGAAGTAGTATCGTCGTCGGTTAGCGGATTCCGATCAAAACAAAGGGGGCCCAGTAATAAGGATGGCTGTACTTCTGATTACGGATCATCTCCAGCCGGGTCTGTTTCAGACCTGCCGTTTTGTCGTGCCCTTTTTGCAGGCGGTTCTTGTAAAACGTTGTCATGAAGTCTGCTGTGGAACGGTCGTTCACGTTCCAGAAACTCACGAGAACCGTGGATGCGCCGGCCGCGAAGAATGCTCTCGCAAGTCCCGTAACTCCTTCTCCGCGAATCTGCCGGCCAAGTCCCGATTTACAAGCAGAGAGTACGATGAGATCTGCATTTAGTTTCAAATCGAAAACTTCGCGCATAGAAAGAAAACCGTCCTCATCATTGCCAGCATCTAGGAGAAGCGCGGAAAGCTGCGGGCGCTCTTCATCAATCAGTCCATGACTGGCAAAGTGTACAGTACGATACTGATCAATTCAGTGCGAAGTATGGAAGCTTTGTAAAATCAAATTTTCCAGAGGGCTTGACGGAAGCAGTAAGAAGGGCCTCGAAAGGTAAATAACTCAGAGGACCGTCCGGAGCCAGGATTAGCTTTTTTCCCTTGATGATGGATCCCGTTGGTTTAAGAATCTCGTTATAGAGGAGTGCGCCCAGCTCTGCATAACGTCTGAACGAGCGGTGTGTGGATTCCCAGTACTCTTCCGGCTGCTGAAGTGTGACCAGAAAGTCATGGATCTGCTGAAGGAGCTTTTGACTTTCCGGTAGCCGGAACACGCGACAATCTTCAAGCGTCACGGCAAAGACAAGCGATTCTTTGTTGCCAACAAAATAATCCAGGAGAACAGTTTGATCATCAAGCAAGGCTTGAGCTTCGGATAATTTCAGAGGAGAAGGATTGTGTAAAGACGCAAGTCGTGGATTCTTTCTGCGGATCTGGATCATCAAATCCGCATATTCGGCATCGGTTCTGTTTCGCGTGCTTTTTAACTTTTTGATCTCGTTGATATTGGGATGTTCTGATTCGTATTGTTCTTTGATCTGTCCATTCAGACTGATCAAAGTTGCAAGCAGTTTTCGTTTTTGCTTGTAATCAGAAGGATCCATGTCCGACTGTGGATCGATTCGTGTTTCAGTAAGTAGATCCAGAAACGCGCGTGCCTTCGAGCGCTGAACATACTCGTAAGCTTCGGGAATTCTGTTTGTCTTAACGAGACCGGCAATTACGTCTTCATAAACATCAAGTCGTTTTTCCAGATAGGCCGATTTCCGTTCGAGTAAACCGATCCCTTCCCGAATCTGATCGATGATCTCTACTGTTTCTTTCATCCACTGCAGTGATTCTTCCATTTTGCCGAGATCGCGGCTGCAAAGACCTTTGATATATAGAGCGGGCCAGAGAAGATCGCGATTTCCAACTTCTTTTAGAATTTCGACTGCTTTTGTGGTAGCCGCGTCAGACTCAGCCAGATCTCCCTTTTTCCGATAAGCAGACCCAATCATTGCATAGATAGAGCCAATTCCCGGTTTATGTCAAATCGCTTCCTCAATGACAAGCGCTTCTTGATAAATCTCAAGAGCTTTGCTGAGTTGACCGGTCCTTGCATAGATAGTGCCCATCCCTTTTAGATACTCAGCAAGTCGACTCCTTATTCCGGATTCGCGGGCCACGCGAACTGCCCTTTGATAGTGGCTCAGCGCGGCAAAATGGTCACCGGTGCTTTCTGTAATTTCAGCGAGGCTCGCAAGAGCCGCTGCAGCGCCACTTTTTTCTCCAATTTCTTGCATCAGTTTTAGGGATTTTCGTGCATAATCCAGCGCAGCCTCATGGTTACCGATTTCCAGTTCCAGGGAAGCCAGGTTTTCCAGAGTCGCTCCCCGTAAACCTTGATCATTCCTCTCCTCCGCCATCTTCAACGATTGCTGAAGAACCACTAGCGCTTTGTCGTAGTCTCCCATTTGATAATACAAAGAACCGAGGTTCATCATTGTCGTTGATTCTAAAGCACGTTCGCCTGCATCCCGTGAAATGAATGCGCACCGGTTTAATTCCAGCAGTGCCCTCTTAAGATCCCCTTGTTTCCAGTAGATCAATGCCAGATTATGCAGCGCGGTAGACTGCATGAGAAGATCACCCCGCTCTTCTCCTACTTTTTGTGATTTTTCATAACATTCCGCAGCGCGTGGATAATCTGCTTGAGCATGGTAGACCTGACCCAGATTGCTCATTGTATATCCAAGGATCTCCTGATTCCCTCCCGAAGTAGCGACGCTGATCGCCCGCTGATGAAATTCAATCGCCTTTTCAAATTCTGACTTGCGGAAATAAATGTTGCCAAAATTGTTCAACGTTCTTGCAATCCCATCCGAATTTTTTATTTGTTCGTGAATTTCGAGCGCTTGTTGCGACAATTTTAGCGAGTCATCATATTCCCATTGTCGCTGGTAGGCGATCGCAATTTCGGTAAGGTCCAAACCACGCCCTCGCTGGTCGCCTAGATCAGTATGCATCTGAAGGGCGCGGGTCAAAAGGGTTAAAGCCTCGGCAAAATGGCCAAGTCTTCTGTTTGATCGGCCGATTTTGTAAGTGATGTCCGCAACCTTCTGCCGGTCTTGCTGACCTTCGTAGTATTTCAGTAGTGGCTGGAACTTTAAAATGGCTTGTTCAAATCGGGCTTTCTCGTAAAGTGATTCTGCTCCGGCAAGCTGCTGATCAATCTCCTCTGTCGCTGCCTTTGCTGCAATAACGAAGACAGTCAGAAAGAAGAGAATGCAAACTTGTTTCAACGATGCTGGATCCTCAATTGAAATTGCGAGATTTCAGTCTCCATTTCTCCGGTTTTACCGTAAACATACAGCCGGTAATTTCCAGGCGAGAAATAACCTGCCCGCAAATTCACCGAAACAAGAAATGACCCTGGGAATGCCGGAAATTCCTTTTGCCAGATCAATTTTTCCAGTTGATATATCTTCAGCAAATAGCGTTCAAGATCTTCCGCTGGGAGAGATAAAACAACGCTAAAAGTTTTATCGGTATCGCCGAAGATCACATCAATGATTTTCTTTTCTGAGTCGCGTTCTGTTCTGACAGGATAGATCGCTGAAGCCGAAACCGCAGGTTCCAGGAGACTGGCTCTTTCATTATTGAGTGTTTCAATTTGCTTTTGATAGGAAGAAAGGTTCCCAGATAGTTGTTTTGTCAGTTGTAACTCGTGTTCGAGTTTTTCGACTTGGCCAGTGAGGATCAGGCTTCGATAGGACGGATAAATCATCAAGCAGATCAACACCACCGCGAACGCAGTCATATATGCAGGAATTTGGAAACTGGCCCAGAAAGGTTTTGCCTGTGTCGTGGTGGATTGTACGTCTCCCTTGAAAAGTCTTTTCTGGTTTTGATCAAAGATCTTGTCCGTCCTTGAGGAATCCAATACCACACTCGTAACCGCCGTTTCACATTCCTCGAGATCGGCCAGAATAATTGGGCAATGGGCGCACACCTGCAAATGGCTCTGGAATTCCTGCTTCTCGGCCTCGGAAAGCAGACCCTGAAAATAGGAGTGCGCTGTTTCGGCCTGGTCGCAGTCCGGTTCCGGGTGAAAAACTTCATCAAAAGTGAATTTCTCGGTAGTTCGCTTATTCATCTGTTACCCCATTAAATAAGACGAACGGCGGAAGGGGTGAACGTATATTTTTTGCAAGCCATCGTTTTAAATTGTACCGTAAGTCAGAATTGTATGGCGAATCGCTACTGAATCTAGTTCTCGAGTTTCAGGCCGGGGATGCTTTCGAAGTGTTTCGTGTTGGCAGTCACGAGGGTCATTTCTTGTTGAAGCGCCGTTGCAGCAATCAGAAGACCTTCAGCGGAAATTCCCCGATATTAATTCAGTCCGGTTCGCGAGGACTAAGCACGAAATCGATTCCTTCCAGCACCTGAGCAAAACGCGTGTTTGACAGTTTGCCGATTTTCTCGCGCAGACTCTGCCTGTCAACGGTGAAAATCTGAGTCACATTCACGACGCTTTTTCTGGAAAGATTTGCTTCCCCTTTGTTGAGCATCACGTTACCAGGGGAGTATGCCCACTTCAGATTCGTTGTCAGAGCACAGACGATAGCTGTATTCAAACCACTCTTATTCAACAAATTGTTCTGAATAACGAGATAAGGACGTTTGTAACCTGGTTCCGAACCGGAAGGCCGGCCAAGATCGACCCAGAACAAGTCTCCTTGTCGAATCTCCATCAAAAAACTCAGTCACTGGAGAACAGTTTGCGATGGTACTCTTTCATTTGACGAATGTGTTTTTCCTCTTCAGTATCCGGGTAGATTTTTTCAAGCGCCCTGTTTAGTCGCTCGAATAGCCGGCGGTTCTCCTGTTTGCCGATGATTTCTTGAAGTCCCATCGAGAACAACCGGCTTCTCGAAATTCCCAACTCTCTTGCCATTTTCTCCGCCTTATCGAACAGATCTTTGTCAATCGAAATACCGGTTTTTATACGCATTTTTATACCATATGTTAGACAAAAGTATAACTTCTTCACCAGACCAAAGCAACGAGGCGGCGCTTTGCTGCGTATCGCTATACACGCAACTGTAGCGGCAAACTCCATGTTTTCATTCGAGTGCCCTAAAATAGATTAAGTTATGACAAAATATGTAGCTCTGCTTCGCGGGATAGCTCCTTCAAACCCGAATATGCGCAACGATAAGTTGCGTGGTTTTTTTGAGAACCTTGGCTTTGCCAATGTTCAAACTGTGATTTCCAGTGGGAATGTCCTGTTTGAAACCGGCTCAAAAGACGTGATAGGACTCGAGATAGCCATTGAAAAAACGCTTCCGCTGAAACTCGGTTTTTCAAGCGCCACGATCATTCGCAGCCGCGAACAATTGCAGGATCTTGTAGATAAAAATCCGTTCAAAGGAATTCAAGACACGCCCAGGTCACGTTTGAACGTCACTTTTTTAAAGAGACATTCGGAAACAAAACTGAAGTTTCCTTATACAGCAGAAAATAAAACTTTCAAGATATTCGGGCTGTACGACCGCGCAATCTGCAGCTCAATAGACCTTACTGGCGCAAAAACACCCAACTTGATGAGCTGGCTTGATAAGCAGTTTGGCAAGGAAATTACCACCCGTACCTGGAAAACAGTTGAGAGAATCCTGAAAAAACTAAACTCTTGAGGGTCCAAATGCCAGACTGTGCCGTTGTAAATGGAGCCACGGGGAATCGAACCCCGATTCCGTGGATGCAAACCACGTGTTCTCCCGTTAAACTATGGCCCCAAGCAAGATTGCAGATTTCAGATTTTCGATTTCAGATTGAACCGCCTTGGGCGGGACGCGCAGACGTACGACGCGACAGACTCGCGACTCGCTAACGCGAAGACGAAAATGGGCCTAAGTGGAGTTGAACCACTGACCTCACGCTTATCAGGCGTGCGCTCTAACCAAATCTGAGCTATAGGCCCCAATGGGATAGTAGATTTTAAGCGCTTAGGCTCTCGTCGTCAAGAGAATCTCAGTTGCACAGTCCTCGGTACTGGCAAGTCAAATCGGAGCTGAAGGTGTTCTGACCGGCCGAGAATTCAAACATACAGGCATCATCGGTGTAGTCCATAAAATTGGTTATCGGATCCAGCCCAGGAGCAGCACACGTATCCCTTCCGTTAGGACAGCCGAAAGCAGCGCTCGCCTCAGCGGGGGTATCAGCGATTTGATCACCTGGTTCATTGCACCCGCCTTGAAACGTGTGATAGAGACCAACCCAGTGACCGGCTTCGTGAGTCAACGTATCCCCTTCATTGTATGGATCGAGTGGTCCTCCAGGTAGAGTCTGATAATGGATCACTACGCCATCCCATACCTTGAACTTTGCGCAATCGCTTGGGAAGTAGGCATATCCAAGCAAATTACTTTTCGGTTTCAGAGAGTAAACGTTCAGGTCAGCGCAAGTCCCATCGCGCAGGGCACTCTTCATCGACTTCTCCGCACCACCATTAAACCAGGTAGCATTCGTGGTTCGGTCGACCGAAACAAGATTAAAGTTGAAATTGGTAAATGCGTTGTTCAACACGTTCATCTGAGCAGTGATCCAGCTATCCGGAATATTTCCTCCTTCCGCCGTTTCATCTTTCTTAAGAACATGAAAATAAACATTGACTGTCGGAGCGCCACCACCGGGAGGTCTAACGGCCGCGCGGAAGTTTTCCTGCAACCAGGCCAGGCGTGCCTTTTCGATTGCAACAACCTCATCCTCATATACGATGCGAGTGCCGCAGCGGAGGCCCTTGAGTTTAAATTCCTCTTTTGTTAATCCTACCCTTTTCTCAAAGTCGCCAGCGCTAAGTGAAAAACTTAATGCTAGAAACGCGATCAGTGCGAACAAAGATGTGGTCCTTTGCATCATCCCGATTTCCTCCTTTCCATGAAATTTAGTCTCGAAAGCAAAAAAGGCGAACCTTTCGGTTCGCCCTTTTTTTCAGGGAATTCTTCTTAATATCCCCGAGGGAGCTTTTAAGATTGCAAATACTTTGCCCCCACTAAT
>JAKEFK010000131.1 GCA_022616075.1 bacterium | reverse complement strand
AATGCGGGGATTCGCAGGCCGACAATCAGCTTTCCCATCAAAGACCAGACAATGATTCCAAAAAGAAATCCGATCGCCATCGCTAGCGGCGCAGGCACATGATGTTTAAAAACGAGCACACTAGCGATGCCGCCGATCAAGCCCACTCCACTTCCAACAGACAGATCGATCATTCCGGGGAGTAAAACGAGCAACATCCCTAGAGCGAGGGTAGCTGTAACAGCAAGCTCAATCGACAATAAGGAGAGATTTCTGGCCCCCAGGAATTTGTCTGTGGAAATTGCGAAGGAGATCCAAATGAGGACCAGTGCAAGGCCGATGGAAAAGTCTCGAACCGAAAATTTTGTTTGAATAATGCCCTCTTATCTTTCCGCGCCACGAACGTAGGGGCGACCCTTGTGGTCGCCCGTGCGGGCAGGGACAAGCCCTGCCCCTACAGATATTTCATGGCCGCGTTCATGATCGTTTCCTGTGTCGCTTCACTCCGGTTGAATAGACCGCCGATCCTGCCGTTGCTTAGAACTAGAATGCGATCGCTCATACCAATCAATTCCGGCAGCTCACTGGAGACCAGTACCACACCTTTACCTTCCGAAGTCAATTTGTTGATCGTCTCATACACTTCAACCTTGGCCCCAACATCGATGCCGCGCGTTGGCTCATCCAGCAAGATCACTTTTGGCTGCGTCATGAGCGCTTTTCCCAACACAACCTTTTGCTGATTTCCTCCAGAAAGCACCAGAACAGGCGTCTCCTGTCCGCGCGCTTTAATGGCCAGAGAATCCATGAACCGTTGATTTGCTCTCATTTCAGAATTTCGATCAATAAGATTGTTTCTGGTAAATTGCTTTAGCGAAGCAAGAGACAGATTAAACCCAATTGATTTGGGCAATAACAACCCAAATCTTTTGCGGTCCTCACTTGCCAAAAAGAGTCCGCGTCGAATCACATCAGCGGTGAGTTGACTCGTAAGTGGGCGGCCGCCAACGAGAACATTACCGGACAATCGCTGACCGTACACTCCGAGTATGTGCATTAACAATTCGGTGCGGCCTGCGCCCATCAGACCGCCGATCCCCAAAACTTCTCCTGCGCGAACATCAAAACTTATGTCATCAAGTACAGGTCGAGGCTTACCCGGGCGGCCGACTTTCACATTTTCAAGTCGTAATAAAACTTCTCCCGCGTCCCTTGATCGCCTGGGAAACATTTCTTTAATTTCTCTGCCCACCATGTGGCGGATCACTTCACCTTTATTCGTGCGATTCTTATCCAGAGTGATGACCGATTTTCCGTCGCGCAGTACAGTAATGCGATCGGCGATCGAAAACACTTCATCGAGTTTGTGAGAGATATAAATGCATGTGATTCCTTTTTCTCTAAGTCCCCGGATAATATTCAGCAGAATTTCAACTTCTGATTCAGCAAGCGCAGCCGTTGGCTCATCCAGCAGAAGGATCCTGGAATTCTTGGAAAGCGCTTTCAATATTTCGACGAGCTGCTGCTGTCCGACACCCAAATCACCGACACGCGCTGCGGGGTCAAGAGAGAGGTCGAATCGCTTCATCAAGTCTCGCGATTTTGAATACATCAGATTCCAATCGATTCTCCAACCTTTTTTCGGCTCCGATCCAAGAAATATATTTTCGGCAATTGTCATTTCGCGGATTAGCGCGAGTTCCTGATAAATGACCGCGATCCCCGCTTTCTGAGCATCCGCAATATTCTGGAAGTGCACAGGTTCACTGTACATTTCAACAGTCCCCTCGTAGCTGCCGGCCGGGTGAATACCGGAAAGAACTTTAATCAGTGTAGATTTGCCCGCACCGTTTTCTCCGCAAAGGGCGTGGACTTCCCCTTCCTGTAACTCAAAGGAAACATCTTTCAGAGCGATGACGCCAGGAAACTGTTTGGTGAGATTGTGAATTCGAAGAATCGCGGAAGTTGCCTCAGATGTGCTCATGCCTGTGTCATGGTGCCGGACGTTGATCCGCAGGAATGTTTCCGTAAACATCCTGGTAGCTGTGATAGCCGTCAGCAATCACGGTGGATTTCAGATTGTCGCGGGTCACTGTGATCACTTCAAGCAAGACGGAAGGGACATCCATCTTGCCATTATTCGTAGTGGCGGTTGCGATAACCGGCATTTTTTTTGCAAGTTTGACTGCGAGCTCGGCTGCCGCATTTGACAGCTTATGAATCGGCTTGTATATAGTCATCGCCTGGGTTCCTGCGGCGATCCGCTGGCAAGCAACCAATTCGGCATCCTGGCCGGTCACAAGAATTTTTCCGGCGAGGCCTTCTTCTGCGAGCGCCTGGATAGCGCCCCCGGCGGTTCCATCATTTGCCGCCAGGATCGCATCGAAATTTGATCCATGCGACGTAATTGCTGCGTTTGCAATTTTTTTCGCATTCTCCGGTTTCCAGTTTTCAGCCCAGTCTTCATGCAGAACTTGCACATCGCCGCTCTTCAGCAAGGGATTCAAGATGTTATCCTGACCTTGTTTGAATAAAAGCGCATTATTGTCCGTTTTTGCTCCAAAAATCCTTACCATGCGAAGTTTTCTTCCTTTCGGGAGGTGATCCAGAGCATATTGAGCTTGTTTCTCGCCGACTTTCACGTTGTCGAATGAAATATATAAATCGAGATCGCAATCTGTGATCAGCCGATCATAGGCGATTACCGGCACGCCCGCTTCATGCGCCTTGTTGACGGCTTTGGCCATCGCGCGCGCGTTGTGCGGAACAATCACAAGCACGTCTACGTTATTGCTCAGCAATGCTTCAATGTCCTGCATCTGCCGGGTATCATCGCTATTTGCAGATTGCACCAACACTCTTGCGCCTAACTTTTCTGCGGCTGCCACGAACAACTGTTTATCCTTTTGCCACCGCGATTCCTTTAACGTATCCATAGAGAACCCGATTAAGGGCTGCAGTTTCGACGTAGGACCTCCGGTCGCCGAACGGTTTCCCATGGACAAGGTAAGGCCGATCAAAACAGAAAGAACGAAAGACAATACAACAAAAACGATCCGGATTTTCATGGCTTCTCTTTATCTATTCTACTCATCAAGAATTGAATCGAAAGGTCGGTTAAGTTCCAGAGCTGAACGTCGGAGCTGGAGCCATAACGAATCGGCTGCAACTTGCCGTCAGAAATCTCGTAGCTCCAAAGTTCATTATGCTTCAGCCCGGATCCTTCCACTGCTTTTCGAATTTTGGCTAGATCGTCACGCAATCGCATTCCATAGGACTGCATATCGGTTGTGTTTGATTCGGCGCTTTGCAGGATCTCCTTCACTAATCCGAGCGTTAGAAGATTTACTTCCCGGCCCCAGACAACCCGGGGCGAATGATACTGATCCCGTTCAAAATTCTGCCACACATTCGAAGAAGCATAAGAATCATTTGCGCACAACGGTCCGAGATTCTCCACGTACAAGCCAACCGGGTAAGGAATTAAGAAAGTCTCCACTACCTTATATATAGTTCCCGGTTGCTCACGATCCAACTGAATTTTCTTTGCATGGTCCCCAAGGAACAGCCATGTCGCAGGGTCGGTATTTAAAACAGGAATCGGTTTGCCTGATTCATCCAGAGAAAGCGCGAGAAATTCCAACCGGTCCGGAATGGTTTGGTCGGCTTTTAAAACAGACCTCCAAAAAGTTTTTTCCTGGTCCGGAAGGGATTCAATCTTCGATTGAACCTTCCGCATGAATTCGTCGCGGGTGAAACGAACCCAAAAGTGCTGAATAGCCCCTTGCCAAACGTCGATTGCTTTCTGCAAATGTTCGGGTTGATGGACGTACTGCAGAAAAATCTCACGGTGTTCAGATTCGACATCCGTTGTCAATGATTCGAGCCTTCGGGAATCGTAGCCGTTCTTTTTCAGGAACTGCAAAGTCGCTGCAATCGATTCCAACGCACCGGGCACCCATACGGCGTTTACGTCCATCCCAAAACGCCCACCCGCATAACCGGCTCCGCTGTCACGCCAGCTTGCAGACATCCACCGGCCATCTTCCAAGCGTGGGAAGCTCACTAAGTGAATGGCATCCGGATTTTCCACATAGGCTCGTGAAGCTTGTGAGACGTACGCAAAATTTCTAAGAATGATTTTGATCCACTTTTCCAAAAACGCGCGTTTCCTTTGATCCTCCACTCGCGGATTGTTTAGATAACGTCCGATCAGCACCGGCAGTTGAAAATCATCATCAATCATGTTGTAGTTCTCGCGAGTCCGCTGCAAATCCCGCAAGATGGCTGATGCTTGTTTCATCGCTTCGGGATCCGAATTTTTCAAATAACCTTCTATGAGCTTGTTGTATTGATCGGCGTTTTCACGAATCGCCTGGCCGCCCAAAGCCTCTTCATGACTGGCTTCACCGCGAGGAGACACCTTTCGAAGAACGCTCGAGATTGCGTGTTCCATCATCGAAACAGACCAAATCGGCTCAAACATGAAAGCAGACATCATCGTGTCGCGGCCGAAATAGGTCGCGAAATTCGGCAATCCTGCCATCAGCTTGTCCTGATAACAGACGAGCTCCATTCCCTGAACTTCCCGGTCAATCCAACGGAAATTCGTCTTTGCCTGTCCCGAAGTGGTCGCATTGTTTTTTAAATCGTTGTAGAACTTCAGAAAAGTGTCATTAAAAATTTCCTTGCGATCCAATGGATTTAGAGGCGCCGCATCAGTTCCCACCTTAATTTTGAACTGCACTGGCCCCGTCGCTTTGATCGAAACAGAATTTGTCTCGATTCCGACTTGCGTCGTCTGGAAGATCAGTTGCAACGACAGATGGTTTTTACCATCAAACGAAATCTGTTCGATGAAAATTGTGGAGTCATTCTTCTTGAACGATGGATCCATTCGATTCCGCAATTGCTGTGTGTTTGAAACGCTTAATGCAGCCAATGCACCGGACCTCTCTGAATGAGGAATTTTTTCGAGATTCGTAATTAGCTTCAAGAGCTCCGGTTCATGAAACGGTTCCGAATCATACGGAGCCAGATCTTTCTTGAAATACTGGAAGTCGCGTTCCTTCCTCATCGATCCGAGCAGAAAATGGCCTATTTTCAGATGTGAGGAATCGGAACACAAAGAATACTGCACGAATCGAAAATTCTGTTCTGCTGTCGCTGTTGCGCTTTCGCCACACCAGCGGAGAGCTACCGGCTGACCTGCGGAATCGCGCGCAGTAAATGAAAGACTTTCATTCGCCGAGTCAGCCCACAGATTTACGACGCGGCCGGTCCCCTGATTCAAATAAATCTGCAGTGTATTTTTTTGTGAATCTTGATAAAAGCGGGTTCTGTAATCTTTGTATCGCGCCGGACTGTCCATTCCGGCTTCAGGAAACTCAAGAACAGGAAGAACATCGGCTGCCGTAGCCAACGTGCCGATAAGAAGAAATAGTGGGAATAGGCAGTACAAAGTAGCGCGGGCGTCCCGCCTGCGAGTTGCCGCAGACGAGACGTCTGCGCTACTTCGGATCTGACAACTGTTCATGGCACCTCGTAATTAAAAGTTTTGTCGCGAACCTTGAAATTTTTCAGTTTCAACTTTTTAACAGAAGCCGGCAACATTGGTTTAAATTTCCTGATCAAGCCATCTTCTGTCAAGCGAAGGCCTGTGTAGCCGAAAATGACTTGCTGTAAAAACCCGCCAGCCCCCGTCAAAAAATTTGTGGATCGATTAGAGCCGGTTTCGGCGAGCGCGTAAAAAGGTGGACGCAGAAAACCCTGATAAGTGAAGGGAAATAGTTTGTTGAACCATTCCTTGTTTTCCAGTTCTGCGGCTATCAACGGAAGAAGCGTGATCGTCATCATCCCTCCGGGCCCTTCTTCGGTATCAAGCCGCTTGATTGCATGAGAAAGGTTGTTCCGTTTTGCCTCTTGACTCATTGGAATCTCCAATGGATAGCTGAGAAGCGGAACAACTGAGCCAAGAGCCGAATCGGGAGCATTTTCGTATTCCATATGAAACGACTTTGCATCGTTGTATGGGAGAAACATCCCGGCCGCTATCTTCTTCCAGTCAGCGTTCTCAGGTATTCTGAGAACCCTCTGGGCCGCGACGGCCAGTTCCAAATTCTTTTTAGCGACCGCATTTGTATACGTGTCATTGTGTATTCCGATAAGACCTTCGTTTACGGATACGACCCGATCAATTTCATAGCGGTTCTGCTGCTGGTTGAATTTGATCCTGCTTGTCCAAAACTCAGCCGTCTGCTGAAGAACCGGAAAACCAACGTCTTTCAACCACTGCTTATCCGCTGTTGCCAGATAGTATTGCCACTGAGCCAAGGCCACGTCACCGATAACATGAATTTCAGACAGAGCATTTTGGTAGGCAAACTGCGGCGTCGTTTCATTTCCTATTTCATCGGCTTCCCAGGGATACATGGCTCCGCGAAAACCGAGATCTTTTGCTTTGTGTTGTGCCGCATTCATGGTGCGATGCCGGAACATCACAATGGATTTCGCTATCTCCGGATGCATCACCAAAAGTGGCGGAAACATCCATGTGTCCGCGTCCCAGAAAATGTGGCCGTAATATCCATCACTGGATAAGCCCATAGGCGGAATGCTGAAATCAGTATCCTTGGCGATACTGCAAAGAAGATAAAACATCATCGAATGAATCATCTTTTGCAGCTCGTCATTGCCTTCAATCTGGATATCTGTCTTCCACAGCTCATGCCAGGCGCGAAGATGTTCACTCAGCAATGCATCATAAGAGCGGGAGCGGATCGAATCGATTGCTCCGGATGCGACTTTGAATGGTTCCCTTTTGTTCTGCGAGGATGCGATTCCTACAAATTTATAGAAAGTGTATGGCTTGTTTTCTGCGTTAAATCGAAGCAACACTGCGGCCGTGTTTTCATCATTCTCCGTTCTTGTCGTGATGTTTTTTAGATCGAACGGCCATCTCACCTCCATCACTTGAGCGACATTTGTTTCGCGCCCTTCGGCAGTCGAGATCATCCACGCCTTCCCTCCGCGCGCACTTGCTTCTGCCTTTCGATCTTTCGGAACCATATTGCCCGGATACCAGACGCTCGGATAACTGCCCGGAGGATCCGGCTCAATTTTGTCCAGTTTCTCAAGCGGAAGCCGCTTTGGACTCGGCCAGTCTCTTAAGGAAAAGGATAATTCAATAACTCCCCTGTTCCGTGGGATGATCGTCAGTTTTATGCCGGCAAGATTGGGGTTCGCACGTGAAACAAAGGCTTGAATTTGTAGTTCCGTTGTATTTTCTCCACTCTTCCAGTGGTAGCTTGTGTCGAGTGTCCCATCAAACATGTTGATCTGTTGCCGGTAAGCTGCGATGGTATTTTCTGCGGGAGATATTTTACTCAGCCAGACATCAGCAGTCTTAATATCGATTCCGTTCCACGCAGGAAGCACAGCGATCCGGGGTACATCATCTGGACCGTGATCATATACCCACGCCATGTAGGAGTGCGCATCGATGATTCCGAGCGGCGTCGTGACGAGACTGAAATGACCATTTCCAATGAACCCCGGAGTGTATGGTTGAAGTTTTGTCGCTTCCAAGATGAAGCCGGATGGTGGCCCTTCAGCCGGCAAGAAGCAGCAAAAAAAAGAAATTACGAAAATGAAGACAAACAGCTTGTGGAGAAGCATATTTTTTATTCCGTAATCTCTTTTAACCGCCAAGTCGCCAAGATTTTACAGAGAAGTGTTTCTCTTGGCGTTTGGCGCCTTGGCGGTTCAATTCTCGATGGAAATTTTGGACTGAAAATTTAAGTTAACATATTTGACAAGAAAGTTGAACGTGATGATCAAGAGGTTCCTCTGTTTTTTGTCCTGTTTATTCTTTGTGTGTTGCACAAAAACGCCAACAGAAAAACCTCCATCATCCATTCCTACCGCCTTTACAGATATCACTCAGCAAACCGGCTTGAATTTCGTTCATGAGCCGGGAGTGGATGGCAGTTACTTTATGCCGGAAAGTATGGGGTCCGGCGGAGCGTTTTTCGATTACAACAATGATGGCTATCTCGACATTTATTTGATCAACGGTAACTGGCACGGCAAAGCTCAAGCGTCCATGGTCAAGAACAGACTGTACCGGCAGAACCGGGACGGGACGTTTCAGGATGTCACAGACTCCTCGGGTCTGGGGGATCCGGGGTATGGAATGGGCGTAGCGGTTGGAGACATCGATAATGATGGCGATCTCGATGTTTATGTAACAAATTTCGGAGGAGACTCGCTCTATCGAAACAATGGCGATGGAACCTTCATGAACATCACGAATTCTGCCGGCATCCGCAACCGTGAATGGGGTACGTCCGCCGTTTTTCTTGATTACGACCGGGACGGTTACCTGGATCTTTATGTCGCGAATTATGTCTCGTTAGATCCAACCGTTGTGTGCACGGATAAAGCCGGAAGGCAGGATTACTGTGGACCCAAAGGATTCCAGCCAACTCGGGATGTTCTTTATCACAACAATCGAGACGGAACATTTGAAGACGTATCGCGCGATTCAAATATCGGAAACACCGCGGGCAAAGGATTAGGAGTCATCAGCGCTGACTTCAACAGGGATTCCTTTCCGGACATTTACGTGGCTAACGATGGCGAAGAGAATTTTTTGTGGATCAATAAGCAAGATGGCACATTTGAAAATCAGGCGGTTCCGCTTGGCGCCGCTGTGAATGCGCTGGGGCAGCCGGAAGCGAGCATGGGAGTTGCGGCTGGAGATGCGGATGATGACCAGGATCTGGATCTTTTTATGACGCATCTAAGAGAGGAGAAAAATACCTTTTATCGCAATCAGGGACATGGAGATTTTCAGGATGAAAGCTGGGCTGCTGGTCTCGCCGGTGTCAGTGTTCCCTATACTGGATTCGGTACCGGATATTTCGACTATGACAATGATGGGGATCTCGATCTGGCGGTTGTGAATGGCCGTGTAACGCGCGGGCCGCTTCTCACGAAGAAGCAAAAACCGGATTACTGGGATCACTATGAAGAACCGAATCTCCTTTTTGAGAATGACGGCGCCGGCAAATTTCGTGTTGCTCCTGATCCTGCAGGCCCATTTGCATCAACCGTAGAAAACAGTCGCGGCCTGGCCTTCGGTGATCTGGACAATGACGGAGATATCGATCTCCTTGTAACAAATGAAGGCGGTCCTGCTCGTGTCTACCGCAACGACTTTCAGAAAAAGGGACACTGGTTAATTGTGAGAGCAGTAGATCCAGCTTTAAAAAGAGATGCCATTGGGGCTGAAATTACCGTATCTTTTCAGGGTAAAAAGATAATGCGACTTCTTGCGCCAGGATACAGTTATCTCAGCAGCAGTGATCCGCGAGTTCATTTCGGTCTCGATACTGCAACCGCAGTGGAGACAATGGAAGTTCGTTGGCCGGATGGAAGTATTCAAAAATTTCCTGGTACTCGCGCAGATCAATTCATCACGTTAAATAAAAAGTGAAAAAGTCTACTGTGTCGAAAAAAAAACGCCAACAGAAGGAGAATTTGCATCGCAGTGTCCCCGACAAGGGTAAACAGTCACAGAAAAGATTTCGGATTGTTGTTCCGCTTATTATTGTTCTAGCGTTGGCCGGTTTTGCATCGCGTCGGTTTCTATTTCGCGATAAACAGAAAGAAGCTCTACTTATTTCCATTTCGCAACTTGATCTGTCCAAAAGCGAACCTCAGGTGGCGGATAAAATAACAAAGAACCGACAGGAGGTAAGCGATCATCTCAATTCCGCAGAAGCATGGGGGAAGCTGGCGATGAACCTGGATGCACATGACTTCAAGAAAGAATCAATCCCTGTATATAAGAAGGCGAGCGCGCTCGATTCTTCCGATGTACGCTGGCTCTATCTGGGTGCGATGGTCCTTTCTCAAATGGGGATAGCTGAATGTCTGGACTGGTTTGATCGCGCGCAAAAGGTAAAGCCGGATTACGCTCCGTTATTGGTCAATTATGGCGACGCATTGCTCCGCTTCGATAAACCAGATGCGGCTCTGATAAAGTATCGCCAGGCACTGGAACAGGATTCCGCGAACTCTCACGCGCTTGTGGGAGCTGCGCAAATTGAGTTTTCAAAGGGTGACGCTCAAAAAGCTCGCATTTATTTGGAGAAAGCGATTCAAGCGAATCCTAAGCACAGGGAAGCGTACAGTCTCATGAGTACGGTGTGTAAGCAGCTGAAGGATCCTGATTGCCACGACCAGACATCTCCGGCTGTTACGGAACTTCCTGAAAAAACACCGATGCTCGATCCCATCTATGCTGCTCTAAATGCAGAAGGAGAGAGCTCTCTTTGGCATCGCTTTCGCGGCAGCGAATACATGAAAAAAGGATTGTTTGATTTAGCAATCCAGGAATTTCAAGAAGCAATGCGCATTCGTCCCGATACACAAACGAAAGAAGATCTTGCTAAGGTATTCAACTCTGCGGGAAGGTTTCATGAAGCGAAAAGGGAGTATCAGTCGATTATTGATACTCATCCCACTCCGAACAACTATTTCGGTCTGGGTCTTGCGAACGCGAGAACCGGCTCCTACGCGGAGGCAGAAAATTCTTTTCGCAAAGCAATCAAACTGAAACCGGCGTTTGCCGAAGCCCATTTCAATCTTGCGGTGGTCTTCGCGAAAACAGGTCTCTTGAAGGAGACGATAGAAAGCTTAAACGACGCGATTCGAGTTAACCCAAATTATTCCGAAGCACACTACCATCTCGGTCTTGCATACATAGCTGCCAATAACGAGAACGGTGTTCGACAACAATACGTGGCTTTAGAAAAACTCGATCAAAAACTTGCTGCCAGACTGAAAAATCAAATGGAGCAGAAGGCCACCAGCATCAGAACGGAGTAATCATGAGAAAAATATTGATCGTTCTTTTCCTGATTTTACTTGCTCATTCAGTGACCGGGGATGTCACTCCTTCCGGCAGCAAAGCGTCTCTAGAGGTTGAAGTCCAAAAAATGCTGGCTGCATTAGAAATGGATGAAGATACGGATGGGGATAAAAGAATTACTGTAAATGATCCGCATGTCAGCGGAACCGAGCGAGGCGATAAACGATTTTGGCTGACCGCCGAAGCCGGCGCAATGGAAGTTTCCGGAACTTACTACCTTTCAAACCTCTTACAGGAGCTGAGTCTTGCGACAGAAGCAGGACTAAAAAACGTTGAACTAGAAACGAACCGGATTTTTGAGCCGCCGGTCGATAGGATTTCGCGATCCATTCGGGAACTGTACTGGGACGGCCTCACAAGACGGATCGACGAAGCGGGGCTCGTAAAAATCCTCTCTGATGAAAAAACAGCTTCTGTTGATGGACTTCGTCACGTATATGTGCCGGCGGATGATCAGCTTGCTTATAAATACCTGACAAACGTAGCAAAGAATCACACGGAGTT
>JAKEFK010000130.1 GCA_022616075.1 bacterium | reverse complement strand
CGGCCAGACTTCTGCGGTTCGGAGTTCCTTGTTCGATATTCGGACTTCTCTCCGCTATCATTTTGGTTGTCGGCTATGCCGCGTTAGGTAAGAAAGGGGATGTGGAGATATTGGGGATAAGGAGATAATTCTATTTTTTTCGTATTAGAGAAACATCTCCAACATCTCCAGTATCTCATCATCTCCCTTCTTACACGAGTTCATGAAACTTTTTGCGCCTCTCAAACGTTAAAGATTATTATAATAAGGATTGGCGGCTCAGGAATGAATGTTCGTTGGCTACTTATTGCAATTCTGTTAACTATCTTTCTGTCCTTCCTCCCATTTGCGCAAATCATCACTTACCCATTTCTGATTTTTTCCACATTCATCCATGAAACTTCGCACGCGCTTGCTGCCGTCCTGACCGGCGGTGGCGTGGAAAGTTTGATCGTCCGACCGAATGGAAGCGGCGTGACGTACACGCGCGGTGGTCTGCGATTCGTCACCAGCGGCGCCGGTTATCTTGGCACAACGCTGTTCGGCGCTTTGCTCCTCCTGTTAAGCCTGAAGGAAACATACGTACGCCCCACGCTCATCGCATGCGCCCTGCTTGTGCTGATTGTCACAGCCATTTTTGTGGGACACACAAATAACATCCTCGTTCTTGCCATGATTGCTTCTATCTCGGTGCTGGTCGGTTTATCCATGCGGCCGGGTGCCAGCGAGAAGTCCAACAAATTGCATTTAATGGGGGTAGCGTTGGGATTGCTCATGCTCCTGGCAGGTTATCTGATTTTGACCAGATCCCTTTTCTCCTGGTCAGCAGGTTTGTTGATTGCGATTGCGCTCTTCGGAGTGGTACGGCTTGCGTCTCTCCAGTTCGCACACTTCTTTCTGACCTTTCTGGCGGTGCAATGCTCCTTGAACGCGCTGGAGGCAATCAAGACCGTGTTTTTTCTTTCGCTCGGATCAACTTGCGGCAATGACGCCGCAACGATGGCTTCTCTGACCGGTATTCCTGCATGGATCTGGGCCATTTTCTGGGCAATCCTTTCCGTGGTTATTCTGGCGATCTCCACTGCGTTCTATGCGCGAAAATCATTTCGAACTTCCCCCGTTGCCATTTAAAATTTCACCACGGAGTCACGGAGATCACCGAGAAATTCATAGGCTCCGTGGTAGAATCTTGGCATGGCAGCCGTCAGGACACCAATCATTACCCTGTTAACTGACTTCGGCACAAAAGATCATTTTGTTGCCTCGATGAAAGCCGTAATCCTTTCAATCACGCCTCAGGTGCAAATCGTTGATCTGAGTCACGAAGTTCCGGCGCATGACATTCTGGAAGCCGGTTTCATCTTGCGCTCCTGTTTTTCTTATTTCCCGAGTCGAACGATTCACGTAGTGGTGGTCGATCCGACAGTCGGATCTGCGCGAAAGCCGATCATTGTTGCGACGGATAACTACTATTTTGTTGCGCCTGACAACGGAGTTCTATCTCTGGTATACGATGCTGAACCGGTATCGACTGTTGTAGAAATCGGAGCAGAGCATCTGATGCTTCCCGAAGTCAGCAAAACATTTCACGGACGCGATATTTTCGCTCCTGCAGCAGCCTGGTTAGCGCGCGGAACGGATATGTTGAATTTTGGAGACCCGGTCAGCGAATACTCAAAAATTACATTGCCAAAAGCAAAAATGGTGGGAGACTCGCTGCTGAAAGGAAATGTAATGCACGTAGATAGATTTGGGAATCTGATTACGAATATCTCCCGGCAAGACATAGATGCGGCCCGTGAAAAAGTGCCGGGCAACACCCTAAAAATCCTCATTGCAAAACAGGAAATGAACGGCCTGAAAGAGTACTACGCTGAGGCGCAAAAAGGGGAAGTCATCGGACTTTTCGGCAGCACCAACTTCCTGGAGATCGCCCAAAATCAGGGCTCGGCTGCGCGCACGCTTGGAGTTGGGCGGGGCGCAGAAGTAGGACTCCTGCTCAAATAAACTTCTACAAAAACCACAGATAAACACAGATGAACACGGATAGGATTTTTTTGTATTTATGACGCTAGAGGATAAATACATTGAGAAAGGAAAGCGCAGGCAATGGCAAATCAGATCTCTTTTTCTCCTTCTCGGAATCCTTCTCATCGTTGCGATTGTTTACGGTTCTTTCTTTTTTCAAACCCGGAACTCCGATGAACTGATCCTCGCGGGTAAGTATCCACCAGCGCTAAACATCTTGTATTCATGGAAATGGCTGCCCGCGGTTAGCGGGCGCGTGCATGAAAGAATCGGAACAGCGGAGCTTCTGTTTCATGGAAAAAACTCAGCGGAACCATACTTTCGTGGAGCGAAAACGAAACCGGTTCCCTTCTGGCAGGACGTTTTGAAAATACTCTGGACATACGCACGCTATGAAGATGGATTGTTCTACACCACACATATTCAAAACAAGATCGACGGCCACAATGTTTTGCGGTTCTACATCGCCGGTTTTCTAGCGGGCACAAATCAGCTTGAGCTGGCGCAAAAGGAACTAACTGCCGCAGGAAACATTCCGGAACTTGCTAATGAACCAGACATGTTGAAGGCAGAGATCGAGCGACGTCTTTCTACGGGCAGCTACACATTCTTATACGATCGTGAAAACCTTCCGCTTGTGAGCAAATCTTTTAAAGGCTCGTTCAATATTCTTTACGATCCCGTTCAAGCGGTGTTTCGTAATCCAAGTGGAGATTATCTGTCAAAGCTGGATGACCGTCCGAACCGTCAAGCAACGCTAACATTGGATTACAGGATCCAGATTGCTGCTCTCAAAGCACTCGAAAAGTATGCAGGAGCGATTGTTCTGCTGGATGTACGGACGGGAGATATTCTTGCGGCAGCGAGCAGTCTAAAGGGACGCAACAGTGTGCATCCGCCCGGAACGTCAGTGGCAATGCACGTGATGTACGAACCCGGATCTATTATCAAGATGATTACGCTGGCCGGAGCGCTTGAATCCGGATCCCACCCGGAACGACTCTTCCCTCTTCCGTGCGAAGGCTCATTCAAACTTTCCGATAACGAGCTTTTTTACTGTTGGAACGTTCATAATCAGATCACGGACTTCGACTTTGCGACTGCCGTTTCTTGCAATGTAAGCTTTGCTAAAATTGGCCTCGCGATGAAACCTGCTGATCTGCTATCAAATTTGCGCACATTTGGATTTGACGGAAAACTTCCGGGAGATTATCTTCCTTTGCCACTAGGGAAAATCGTAGAAGGAAGTATGAACGATCGATACGTTGCAAATCTATCCATCGGTCTCGAGAAACTCAAAATAACTCCGTTGCACGCGGCCATGGTATCGGCGGCTATCGCAAATGACGGGGTCTGCATGACACCCAGACTGTTCTTGCATTACCGGAACATCACCGGTCTTCCGTATTCGGCTCCCAACGGATCCATATTCCGCACATTCATGAGCAAACAGACTGCAGGCGTATTGACCAAAGCAATGGAGCAGGTGGTTGTACATCCTGAGGGAACCGGCCGGCGCGCCACTGTTCAAGGTCTCTCCATCGCGATGAAAACGGGAACAGCGGGTGAAGGAGCCACAGGATACGACGCCATCCTCATTGGATTTGCTCCCACAAAAAGCCCCAAAGTCGCTTTTGCCGTCGTGGCTGAACACAGCGGAAAAGCGGAATTCGAAGGCGCTCGTATCGCCAAGTTGTTCCTTGAATCCATTCAGGGGTATATTGAGTGGTAGTGGCAGAGCATTTGCGACATAAATAGAACGACTGTGCAATCAAGCAAGTCCTGCGGGCAATGCAGAGAGCGCAACGTAGGAATGGCAAATGCTCTTCAACTACGATGAGACAGAGGAATAATGAGTAGAGATGTATTTGTATTGAACGCAAAGAGAACGCCGATCGGACGTTTCGGCGGCGTTCTGAAAGACGTAACCGCCGTAGAACTGGGCGCCTCCGTAACACAGGCCCTTCTGAAGGAATCGGGAGTGAAACCTGAAGAAGTGGAAGAAGTGATCTTCGGCCATGCAAGACCAGCCGGCTGCGGGCCGAACCCGGCCCGACAGGTGTCCTATCAATCCGGTATTCCGGATTCTTCTCCCGCCTTCACTGTCAACAAAGCCTGTGGGTCAGGGTTGAAAGCTTTGATTCTGGGCACGCAGGCGATTCAGCTGAGTCGCGCAGATTGCATTCTGATCGGTGGCATTGAAAGCATGAGCCGCGTTCCCTACCTTCTGGATCAGGCGCGCTTTGATGGCTACCGTCTGGGACATGGAAAACTCATAGATGCAATGTACCGCGATGGTTTTCATGATCCATTGAGCGACATGTTGATGGGAGAAACGGCGGAGAAACTGGCTGAGATTCATAACATCGGCCGGAAAGAACAGGATCAATTCGCCATAGAAACGCAACAGAAAGCAGGGCGCGCTATTCAAGAAGGCCGGCTTCAACAGGAGATCTCCCCCGTCAGCATTCAGGTGAAAAAACAAACACAGCTGATCGAAAAAGATGAACATCCAAGACCCGATACGACAATCGAAGCCTTGGCCAAATTGCCGCCGGTCTTCCACGAAAAGGGTTCTGTTACCGCGGGAAATTCTTCCGGGATCACAGATGGCGCCTCGGCAATCTTGCTGGTAAGCGCATCGTTTCTTGAGAAACATTCCTTCACACCACTTGCGCGCGTGATCGATTACGCTCAAGCCGGCGTTCCGCCGGATATTATGGGTATCGGACCGGTTCCTGCCACCGAGAAACTGCTCGCTCGGACGAAAATGCAGCTCAATGATTTCGCGCTGATCGAATTGAATGAAGCCTTTGCGGCTCAAGTTATCGCCTGTCAAAAACTGATGAAGTTCGATCCTGCGCGTTTGAACGTAAATGGTGGTGCAATCGCCCTCGGGCATCCAATCGGATGCACAGGCGCACGCATTACAACGACCTTACTTCATGAGCTCAAAAAACGGACCTCAGAAAAGCCGCTCTATGGTCTAGCGACTCTATGTATCAGCGGTGGACTCGGCCTTTCTGTTGCTTTCGAAAGCATTCGGTGAGGTGTCATGGTTGAAAACTTAGAAGCGCCAAAATACATCGTATGCAAAGATAAAGAAGGCATGTTTCAAATCTTTCTGAATCGGCCTCCTGTGAACGCTTTCAATGCGGATATGGTTGAGGAGATCAACAGAGCGCTTGCCGAACTCCTCTATCGCACCGACTTGAAGGTCGTTGTCTTTCTCACGACTGGAAAGAATTTCTGTGGTGGGATTGATGCAGAAGATTTTTCCGATGACCGCTCTTATCAGTTGATCGAAGCAATGGGCCGAATGTTCGAACAGATGCAGACCCTGAACGTACCTGTGTTGTCACTTGTGCCTGGTATGGCGATGGGAGCAGGCTTTGAGCTGGTGATGTTTTCTGATCTCGCGATTGCGACAGAATCAGCAAAATTTGGGCTTCCTGACATCCAGCTTGGGTTATTTCCGGCTTTTGCTTGTAATATTCTCCAAAGATATATTCCGCCAAAGAAAGCGGCTGAGCTGATTTTTACCGGCACAACGATTTCATCACGCGAAGCGCAAGAATATGGATTGATCAATCAGGTCGTTCCGGATGATAAGTTAGCCGAGCAGGCCGGGGTGATGGTCCGAAAACTGTTACAATACTCAGCGCCGGTTTTGCAGTTGGCAAAAAAGTCAATGATTCAAGTACAAGGGAAGCCTCTGGAAGAAGGGATCCGTACGATTGAAGAGATTTATCTGAATGAGCTTCTCGCCTTGGACGATGCGCGTGAAGGAATTCAGGCGTTTGTAGAGAAACGAAAACCGGCTTGGAAGAATCAGTAATGTTTGCACCAGGCACTAATCTAATTCCTCCCCCTTATGAAGGGGGAGGCTGGGAGGGGGTTGCAAGAAATCGAGAAACTCAATCCAACCCCCCTCTAACTCCCCCCCTTCATAAGGGGGAGAATCATAGGCCCGATTCCGTACTGGAGGAACTTTGTTTCAAGGACTTGATTTCTATATCATCAATGATCTTCTTGACGAAGAAGAACAAATGGTTCGCGACACGATCCGCGAATTTGTAAACGACAAAGTTCTTCCGGTCATTGAAAAACACAATCGCGAAGCAACTTTCCCCATGCACCTCATTGGACCAATCGCGGAGCTTGGCATTCTTGGAGCAACTCTGAAAGGTTACGGTTGCGCCGGTTTGAACAACGTCGCATACGGTTTGATTATGCAAGAGCTCGAACGAGGGGACAGTGGGCTGCGCAGTTTTGCCTCGGTGCAGGGTTCCCTTGTCATGTACCCGATCTACAGTTTTGGTTCGGAAGAACAGAAACAATACTGGTTGCCCGAGCTTGCTGCTGGGCGCAAGATCGGTTGTTTTGGATTGACTGAACCGGACTTTGGTTCAAACCCAGGCGGGATGTTGACCAAAGCGGTGCGCGAGGGAAACACGTGGGTGCTCAATGGAACAAAACGCTGGATCACCAATGGAAGTATTGCAGATGTGGCTGTTGTCTGGGCAAGAACCGATGAAGGGATTCGTGGCTTTTTAGTGGAAAAAGGCGCGAAAGGCTTTACCACGATGGATCAAAAAGGAAAGTTTTCCTTGCGGGCATCGGTAACTTCGGAACTGATCATGGAAGACTGCAGAATCCCGGCTGAAAATATTTTGCCCGGCTCGAAAGGTCTCGCTTCTCCGCTCAGTTGTCTCAATCAGGCAAGGTACGGAATCGCCTGGGGCGCAATCGGCGCAGCTATGGCCTGTTATGACGAAGCAGTCAATTACGCAAAGACGCGGATTCAATTCGACAAACCGATTGCTTCTTTTCAGATGGTGCAGGAAAAACTCGTATACATGCTTTCAGAGATAACAAAAGGCCAGCTGTTGTGCCTCCAGCTAGGGCGGCTTAAGGATCAAGGCAAAGTCACAGCGCAGCAAGTCTCGTTGGCCAAAATGAATAACGTTTATCATGCATTGCAGATCGCCAGAACCGCGCGGGACATTCTGGGAGCAAGTGGCATCACCGATGAATACCAGTGCGGCCGGCACCTTTGCAATCTGGAATCCGTGTTCACCTATGAAGGGACTCACAACATCCACACCTTAATTCTGGGAGAGTGGATTACTGGAATTCCCGCCTACAAATAACGTGCAACAGCTGCCGATCGCTGTTATTCACGACAAGGGCAAAAAAAGATTAAAGGGAAATCATCCCTGGGTGTTTTCCAATGAGCTGCTGAGCAAGCCGGGTGCCGCCGCTGGCGAGCTGGTTGAAATTCAGGACAGTTCCGGTCGCTATCTTGCAACCGGTTACTACAATCCGCACACACTGATCGCGGTCCGGATCCTGACATTTCATAAAACGTTTGATACAGCAGAGCGCGTACAGAATGCGTTCACGTTCCGCGAAAAACACTACGGGGACAAAATTTACCGCCTAATCTACAGCGAATCGGATGGCCTGCCCGGTTTGATTGTGGATCGCTATGATGAAACCCTTGTGGTCCAGATTCTGACGGCGGGCATGGAAAGACTGAAGGAGCAGGTTCTTTCAACCTTACAAAATCTCATCCAGCCAAAACGGATCCTGCTGCGAAATGATTCTCCTTACCGGAAACTGGAAGGATTGGAACAACAAGTTGAGTGGTATTTCGGAAGTCCCGTAACGGAAGAATGGATAGAAGTTGACGGCCTGAAGTTTCTTGTAAACTACGAACAAGGACAAAAAACCGGATTTTTTCTCGATCAAAGGGAGAATCGCAAAAGACTCCTGTCTTATGGCGCAGCAGAGTCTTTGCTTGACGCCTTTTCGTACACGGGCGCATGGTCCCTGTACGGTGCGGCGGCAGGAATCCAGCGAATTATTGCCGTGGATGCTTCTCAAGAGGCTCTCTCGAAAGCGGAACAGAATGCATCAAAAAACGGATATCGTATTACAACAATAGTAGCCGATGCGCCGGACTTTCTCCGGGACCTCTCAGCAAGTGACGAACGCTATGACAGGATCGTTCTGGATCCTCCGGCTTTCTGCAAATCCAAGCGGCATCTGGCTTCAGCAACGCGCGCGTACCGTGAGGTCAATTTGCGCGCCATGAAGTCTCTGAACCCGGATGGGCTTCTTTTTAGCTCTTCCTGTTCGCAGCCCGTGACCGCGGAAATATTTCTGGAGATTCTACGCCAGGCAGCAACTGCTTCGGGCAGACGGTTCTTTCTGCGCGAGATTCTGTTCCATCCACCGGATCATCCTATCCTCATCGGTTTTCCGGAATCCCATTACCTGAAATGCGTAGTGCTGCAGGTAGTTAAGTAGCGCGGGCCTCTGGCCTGCGAAAACTGCGCAGCCGGGACGGCCGCGCTACTTATGCATTTCCGGGTGTCTTCTATTCGGCGCGATGGCGAGTGACTTTTCAAACTCGAGTTTTGCCTGAGCAGGCTCATTCGTCTCCAAAAGCATTTCCGCCAGCAATTCTCTTGCAGGCAAAATTGCGCCCGGTGTTACCGCATGTTTCTCCGTGGTGTCTTCGAGCGCGGCAACGTCCCGCATCATGGCGAGCGCCTCTTGTTTCTTTCCTTCCGCAAAGAGAATCCACGCAGTTACGCTTTTCTGCTGAATCTCAACCTGCTTTGCCCAGTACGGATCTTTTCCTTCAAGAGATTCTTGGAGAGCAGTCAGTCTATCGGCGGCTTTCCTTGCGCTTTCGAGATCGGCGCTCCGGGCTGCGCCAATTCCCACCGCATAATGAGTGATCGCTTCCATATGGGGAAAGTCCTTCCAGGGAAACCATTCCGGCTGCAACTGCAGGGATGCGGCTTCCTTCCACCGGTGTCTTTCCAATGCGAGTCTTGCAGGCATAGCTGCAAATCCGTAGGCAGCGGCGAAATTATTAACATCCAGTTTCTGAATACGGCTCGCTTCTGCTGCAACATCGCTGGCTTTCTGTTCTTGTCCCAGTTGAAGATATGCGTACACCAGATAGTCCATTGCATGAACCTGATCAAAAGATCCGGCGCCGGGAAGAATTTTTTGCACATGATTCTTTGCTTTTTCAGCGGATGCAATGTTGGATTGGATCGATTCTTCCCATAAACCTAGTCTGGTGAAAATGTGCGATGGCATATGAAGCGCATGCGGTGAGGAGGGAGCAATTTTCGCGTAGGAACGAGCGGCAGGAAGAGCTAATTTGGCAAGCGCAGGATAATCGAAACTATGGATGATGTAGTGTGGAATGCCGGGATGGCGCGGCGCTTTTTCTACAAGCGGATTTAATAGTTCCGCAGCCTGTTTTTGAACAGCGAACGTCTTGTCTGTAATATCGGCTGTTCCCAGTAATGCAAGCGCATGAAAAATGGCCGCTTCCAAATCATCCGGATTTTGCTGATGCACTTTGCCCATTTCCTGCTCATACTTTTTCGCGCGGGCGCGGTGATCAATTTTGTCCGAGTCCTGATAGAAGACCGCCATGGCTGATATGTACGATTTCTCACGGTCCGTTTTCGCGGATGTTGCGCTGGCTTTTTCGGCGGCCGCTTTGCCGCTGGACATCTCTTTTGCATTGGGCGGCGCCCAGATCGGATGATAATTGCTCATCGCGACGCCCCAGTAGGCCATTGCACATTCCGGATCACTGGTTGCAATGCTGTTGAAGGCTTTTTCCGCTTCGGCATACCAGAAATCGTGAAGCAGCGCTACTCCGCGGTTGAATTCAGCCTGACTCTCCAGCTTGCAGGAGATCGGGAAATTTACGTCTCCCAGCTCTTCTTTTGGATGATGCTCGCCATGCTGGTGATGAGCAATCAGGGGTACAGCAAAAAGAAGGAATAAAAAGAAAAGAAGAATGTGGCGCATAAAAAACTCCTCAGTTTTTAGAGAATTATACCAACACCGTTTGTAGTAGCGAATTCATTCGCTACATTTGAAATAGCGACTAAAGTCGATGCTACGAACGTGCTAGCCTTTGAACGAACGCAGCGGTTTGGCGCCCTGCGGTTTCGATGATGGAATTCTGCTTGGAGATGGCTGATGCTGCGGTCTTTGCCGGTTGGCATTGCTGTAGTCGAAATTCCAATTTGGCTGATTGGGATCAATCTGAGACCCTCTCTTGTGATGATGACCTTTCCCTTTTGGAAAATGAGGATAGTACGAAGGAATGGGGTAATACGGTGAATACAAAGGATACCCCGGTGTTACGTACCGGTCATCTACATACTCAGGATAATCAGGCTCATCGTAATCACGGTCCCGGCGTGAATCTTCTACAACCACACGAATCTCTTGCGCCGGACGACCTTCAGAACGAACCACATATTGTTCCTGAGGTTCGGGATCAGGCGGAATTTCACCACCCATTCTCTTTCCTGCTTCATCCAGATTTGTTACGATCCGAATTTGTTTTCCCTTCTTGGTGGTCGTATAGTACGCGCGCATGTTCTCATTGATGTAAACCGATTTGCCTTGTTGAGGAGGCTGCTTCTGAACCTCCATATCGGATAACTTCAACATATACTGAATGACGCGCTCGCTAACTCCTTGCTGTTTGAGGAAAATGACGTCTTTGAAAGTTATTGGCCTGTTGAGTCCTTCCTTTTGAAGCAAGTTCAGAATAACTTCATCGCTTGTTTTGAGTTTTGACAATTTGACTATGTCATCTATAGAAACGGTGGCATATGCAAAAGATGCAAGGAGTAAAAACAAAGCAGTAAGTAAGGCCTTCATAGTGATACAAGTATAATATTTTCGGAATTATCGGACAACTGAAGCTCATCTCACCGCAGAGGTCGCAGAGAACGCAGAGATAAAACTAGAATTTCTCGTCGTAACTCTGCGGTCTCAGCGACCTCTGCGGTAAAAATAAAAAGTAGGCTAAAATAGCATCCTTTCAAACTAGTGGAGGTTTTTCATGGCAGAAGTGAAAGTCGGGGTAATCGGTGGAAGCGGCTTGTATCAAATGAACGAGCTGACCGACATCGAGGAGATAAAAGTGTCGACCCCCTTTGGAGATCCATCCGATTCGTACGTAGTCGGGACTCTCGATGGCGTCCGAATTGCATTCCTCGCCCGTCATGGTCGAGGCCACCGGATCTTACCATCCGAGATCAATTACAGGGCAAATATTTATGGCTTCAAGAAGCTGGGCGTCGAATGGCTTCTCTCCGTCAGCGCGGTTGGCAGTATGAAAGAAAAGATTGCTCCGCTTCACATCGTGATTCCGGATCAGTTCTTTGACCAAACCAAAAGGCGCATCGGCACCTTTTTTGGGCAGGGAGTCGTTGGTCATATTGCCTTTGCCAATCCTGTTTGTTCTAACCTTGCAGCACTTCTGGAGCGCAGTTGCCGGCAATCCGGAATCACAACTCACATGGGCGGCACCTACATTTGTATTGAAGGGCCGCAATTTTCCACAAAGGCAGAATCGCGAATCTACCGCCAGTGGGGTGTGGATGTCATCGGAATGACGAACGTTCCGGAAGCCAAACTGGCGCGGGAAGCAGAAATTTGCTACGCATCGATGGCTCTCGTTACCGATTATGACTGCTGGCATGAAACGGAGGAAACCGTTACCATCGAAGCAGTGATTGCGTACTTAATGAAGAATGTAAACAATGCCAGATCGATCCTTCGTACTGCGGTTCAGGGTTTACCACTGCCTCGCAATTGTGAATGTGCAACCGCAATTGCAACAGGCGTGATTACCCAAAGAGAACATATTCCGGATAAAACCTACGAAGATTTGAAACTGTTAATTGGTAAATACGTCAAGTAAAGGAGACCTATGAACTCCATTCTTGTGATTGGTACTGTTGCTTTTGACTCCATCAGAACACGCCTGGCGGAAGCGAATGAGGTGCTCGGTGGTTCTGCCACATTTTTTGCGATGGCGGCGCGGCTGTTTACGCGCGTGCGGCTGGTTGCCATTGTGGGCAAAGATTTTCCGCACAATCACCTGAAAATGTTTGAAGACCATGGGATCGACATGGAAGGTCTGGTTCGATCGGAAGGGTTGACTTTCAGATGGAAAGGCGAATATGAAGAGAACATGAATGTGCGGCACACACTGGAAACTCATTTGAATGTTCTTGAAGATTTTGCCGCGGATTTGCCCGCTTCCTATAGAAACACTCCTTATGTATTCCTTGCAAATATCAATCCGGACCTGCAACTAAAAGTCCTGGATCAGCTGGAAAAACCAAAATTGATTTGCTGCGATACGATGAATCTCTGGATTATCCACCAACGGCCTGACCTGGAGAAGGTCTTGCAACGCGTGGATATGTTCATCATTTCAGAAGAAGAGGCTGAAATGTTGACCAAGGAGAGCAACATAGTCAAGGCAGCCCGTGAAATACTCAAGATGGGGCAGTTCTCCTTGATCATCAAACGCGGCGGATATGGCGCAATCCTATTTACACAGCAGAAGGAGGTTTTTGCGATCCCTGCTTATCCTTTGGAAAACGTGGTCGACCCCACGGGAGCCGGCGATTCCTTTGCGGGCGGTTTCCTGGGTTATCTTGCCTCACGCGATTCATTCGATTTGGAGACAGTACAACGCGCCATGATCTACGGCAATATCATTGCATCATTTGCGGTTGAGGGATTCAGCGTTGAAAAGCTGTCTACCATCACGCGCCAAATCGTGCGAAACCGGCTCAGCGATTTCCTGATCATGACCCACCTCGCGCCCGCCTCCGTCCATGTGGAATAGGATACTTTCGCCGCCATTCATTTACCTGTTCCTCTTGATCGGCACGATCGTTGCTACAGGTCTCGGGTTTGTTCTGCAAAACAAAGTGCTGCTGCCGGTTCTCCAAATTGCCGTAGCTTATCCTCTGTTGTATGCGCTTTTAATCCGCCGGCTCCGCAAACGAGCGATCGCCGCCATGTTGTTTTGGGCGCTCTGCATGGGTGTTGTAACTGTGGCGGCCTGCATTTCCTACCCTGGCGAAGGCGCTCATTCGATCTTTTATGGTTCCACATATTCGGATCAGATGTTCCAATGGATCAAAACCGGTCAGGGCGCAGAGGGAGATCCACTGCAATTTGTTCCACAACATCTCATTCATTTTGTTGTATTCGCTTTGCTCTCATTGCTGACAGGCAGCCTCCTCTCTCTTTTCATGGGAGCCCTGCTGATGAACTACATGAGTTTCTATGTTGGTTCAGTGATCCTTGCATCGAATAACCGGATGATTGCTGCATTGATGGGCTGGCATCCCTGGTCTGTGATTCGCGTTGCGTCCTTTGTGATCCTGGGAGTGATTCTCGCTGAACCAATGATCTGTAGAATTCAAAAGATGGATTATGAATACGCCGAAGTCAGGCCCTTTTTCTGGGCTGCTCTAAATGGCCTGGTTATCGACATTTTAATGAAAACATTTTTAGCGCCCTGGTGGGGTCTGGAATTGCGAAGATTGATTTCGTGAAATGAACGGAATCAGCGTCATTATTCCTACTCTTAATGAAAGAACATACCTTCCGGAAACGTTAAAGAACCTGCATCATCAAGATCCTCCAGCCGATGAAATCCTGGTTGTGGATGGAGGAAGTGAAGACGGAACTCAGGAAATTGCCGAGAAGTCAGGCGCACTGTTGATTTGCAGTGAAAAATCAATTTCACAACAGATGAATCTCGGCGCCTCCAGGTCGCATGGTGATCTTCTCGTTTTTCTCCATGCTGATTGCATACTTGATGAGAAAGCTTTTGTTGATCTATTGCATTGCATGAAGGAGACGGAGGTCGTGGGTGGCGCTTTTCAGCTGGAATTGCGCGGAAACCGTCCGCTGCTGGATCGTTATCTTTCCTGGTCAGGAAGCTGGAATGCGCGGCGGTCACAGATTTATTTAGGCGATCATGGAATTTTTTGCAGGCGTTCTGTTTTTTTGGAAGCCGGCGGTTTTCCGGATGTAACGCTGATGTACGAATTCGAGCTCATGCGAAAACTGCGTTTGCGCGGAAAGCTGGTTCAGCTCAACAAGAAGTGCTATGCGTCAGCAAGACGCTTTCAAAGGTACGGGTATTGGAAGACAATATTGTTAATGAGATCATTGCGCGCTTTTTACAGATTGGGGTTGCCAATCAATCGGCTGGAGCAAATCTATCGCGAGCAAGCCCCCCACAGGGAGTACAACGTATGAAAAGAATTTTCCTGGCTATTATTTTGTCCTTTTTCTCTGCAGGAGCGGCACACCATCCGAAAGCGGATACCGTTTTGCGCCACGGCAAGATTTATACAATGGATGCCGCGCGATCCTGGGCGGAATCCGTAGCCATAAAGGACGGAAGGATCGTTTATGTAGGGGATGATGCAGGCCTGACTCCCTGGATCGGAGATAAAACGAAAACGATTGAATTATCCGGCCGATTTGTTCTCCCTGGGTTTATCGACTCTCATGCTCATCCTGTGGAAGCGGGTGTCGGGCTGAAACAATGCGATCTGCTCCCATATAACACTAAAGAGGAAGTGTTAAAAGCAGTTCGAGATTATGTTGCATCGCATCCCAAGGATCCGTGGATACTCGGATCGGGATGGCAGCTACCGGTTTTTCCCGATGCAAATCCGCAGAAAGAGTGGCTCGATGAAATTGTGTCCGATCGCCCTGTGTTTCTATACGCGATGGATGGCCATTCGGCGTGGGCGAACTCCAAAGCACTGGAGATGGCGGGAGTTACAAAAGACACTCCCGATCCGGAAGCGGGCCGGATCGAGCGCAATCAAAAAGGTGAACCTTCCGGAGCGTTGCGGGAATCCGCAGCAGACCTTGTTTCCAAGGTGGCACCAAAAACGGGAATCGAAGAAAAGATTGAAGGTTTGCGGGCAGCAGTGAAAATATTGAATCAGTTCGGCATCACTGGATTTCAGGATGCAAGTGTATCTGTAGAAGAGCGCGGCGGCACACACGTTTATTCAGAAGTAGATAGACAGGGGCTTCTCACTGTTCGCGTGATTGGAGCCATGTACGCCGACCCTTCCGGGTCGTTGGAAGATGTACTAAAGCAGGTGGAGCGTTATAAAACTCTCCGGGCTCAGTACAAGAATGGAAAACACTTTCATGCAACAGCAGTCAAAATCTTTTCGGATGGTGTGATCGAATCCAGAACGGCAGCACTGCTGGAACCATATCTGAATCAGGGTAAGAATGCGGGTGAGCTGAACTGGCCTCCCGAAAAACTCAATCCGTTTGTGGAATTGCTTGACCGGGAAAAATTTCAGATTCATATTCACGCAATTGGAGACCGCGGAATACGCGTTGCGCTCGATGCGATAGAAGCAGCGGAGAAAAAGAACGGACTTCGTGACCGGCGTCCGTTAATGGCTCATATTGAATTGATTGATCCTCAAGATATCCCACGATTTGCAAAGCTTTCCGTCATACCAAACTTCCAGCCGCTCTGGGCTTATGAGGATGAGTACATTAAAGACTTGACGGTTCCACAACTGGGAAAAGAACGTTCCCGATGGCTTTATCCGATCAATAGCGTCGCGTCAAAAGGGGCCAGACTGGCAATGGGAAGCGACTGGCCCGTCTCTTCTGCGAATCCTCTGGATGGCATTGAAGTGGCGGTCCGCAGAACCGATTTTGATGAATCAGAAGAGAATCCATTCATTCCCGAAGAACGGATCACTCTGGAAAGCGCGCTGGCTGCTTATACAATCGGGAGCGCCTACGCGAATTTCCGTGACAAAGAGGTCGGCTCGATCGAAAACGGAAAATTGGCGGATCTGATTGTGCTGTCGCAAAATCTTTTTGATATCCCACCGCATCAAATCAATGAAACAAAGGTAGTTTTAACTCTATTCGAGGGAAAAGAAGTTTACCGAGCAATGTAGCGCGGGCGTCTCGCCTGCGTCAGGAAAAGCGCTCCAAGTGACCCCTTCCCCATACGCGAATGGATTCAACTAAGGGCAATACTGATCGACCGTAGTCGGTTAGCGAATATACAACAGGCGCCGGAATCGCGCCCTTGGGCTGTCGCTGAACAATTCCGTCACTCATGAGCTCACGGAGTTGCTGTGTGAGGACTTTTTGCGAAATGCTAGT